>JASHQV010000131.1 GCA_030038955.1 Solirubrobacteraceae bacterium | reverse complement strand
GCAGTCAGCTCGACCTACGACCTCTACTCCGACGCGCGCTCGCAGATGTACCTGGGGGTGGCCGCCGAGACGGCCGCCACCAATGCCGCCGTCGACGCCACGCGCGGCCAGGTGGTGACCTACCAGGGAACCCCGGTCGTGACCTACTTCTTTGCGAGCTCCGGCGGCCACACCGAGAGCATCCAGAACGTGTGGCTCGGCTCGACGCCCGAGCCATGGCTGCGCGGGGTGCCCGATCCCTACGACGCCGCCGGCGGCAATCCATACCACCGCTGGGCCTTCAACCTCAGCGTCGGCGCCGCCACGCGCAAGCTGAGCGGTCTCGTCAAGGGCTCGCTGGTCGGCATCCAGGTGCTGAAGCACGGCGTCTCGCCGCGGATCGTCACCGCCGCCGTAGTCGGGAGCAAGGGCCGCACCGATGTCACCGGCCCGCAGCTGCAGCAGCTGTTCGGGCTGATGAGCACCTACGTGGCGTTCACCACGATCACCACGCGAGGCGTGCTCTCGAGCGGCGACAGCACGTCCGGTAGTGGCGGCGCCTCGGCCGGCTCGGCCGCCACGGGCGGACGCTCGCTGGCCGGGCGCGTGTTCCCGACCCGCCGCGGCGTGCTCGTGCGGGTGCAGGAGCTCGGGGCTCACGGGTGGGTCACCAAGCGCCGCGTGCGGACCGTCGACGGCGGCCGGTTCAAGGCCGCGGTGCCGGGGCCAGGTCGCTACCGGATCACCTACGACGGCGTCGGCGGTCCGGCGATCACCGTGCACTGAGCGCCGCCGCTGGCCGCGCTCGGCCTGTGCCCCGGCCGCGCTCGGCCCGTGCCCCGGCCGCGCCCGCGCGGTCGAGGGCTCACGCTGCGCGTACCCGGTGATCTGCCTCCCGCACGGTGAGCTGCCCGGACGCGCGCCGAGAGCACTAGCCTGCTCGCGATGCCCGCGCCGCTGCTCGTGGTCGATGCTCCGTTCCTCCTGTACCGGTCGTTCTTCGCACTGCCCGAGTCGATCACCGGCGTCGGTGGCCACCCGGTGGGAGCGCTGCTCGGCGGCGTCAACGTGCTGCTGCGAGTCGCCAGCGAGCGGCGCCCGCGCGCGATCATCGTGTGCTTCGGCGCCGAGTCGGCGAGCTACCGGGTCGCGCTGTACCCGCCTTACCACGCCGACCGCCCGCCGGTGCCGACGGCGCTGGCGTGGCAGTTCGAGCGGGCACCCGACCTGTTCGCCGCCTTCGGGTGGGGTTGTGAGGCCTCCACTGAGCTCGAGGCCGACGACCTGCTCGGCTCGTACGCCGCCGCCGAGTCGGCCGCCGGCGGCAGCACGCTGGTGCTCACCGGTGACCGCGACATGTACCAGTGCGCGGGCGAGCGCACGACCGTGCTGTTCCTGAAGTCCGGGACCACCGGCTTCGAGACCGTCGACGCCGCTGAGGTCCGCCGCCGCTACGGGATCACGCCCGAGCTGGTGCCGGACTTCATCGCCCTGCGCGGCGACCCATCCGACAGCCTCCCCGGGGCACCCGGAGTTGGACCGAAGACCGCCGCCGAGCTGCTGAACCGCCACGGCTCGCTGGACGCCGTGCTGGCTGCGGTGGGGACGGTCGAGGCGCCGCTCTCCGGGGGCGAGCGCCCGCGGCTGGCGCAGTCGCTGCGCGAGCACGCCGATCAGCTGCGCAGCTACCGGGAGATCGCGCGGCTGGCGCCGCTCGAGCTGG
The DNA here is from genome assembly GCA_030038955.1 of Solirubrobacteraceae bacterium. Lineage (GTDB taxonomy): Bacteria > Actinomycetota > Thermoleophilia > Solirubrobacterales > Solirubrobacteraceae > Palsa-465. Next base: position 9,712 of record JASHQV010000131.1, on the reverse strand, counting down.
AGCGTCCGCCGGATCGCGACACCGATCTGGTGGGCGGTGCGGCCGCGGCGAGCCGCCTCGGGCTGAACGCACTCGCGGGGCGGCTCGAGGCGGCCGGCTCACTGGACGAGCTGTGATCGCCGCTCGCCCGCCCACGCCGTCCCGTCTCGAAATCCCACCGAATTTCGACCCGCGGACGCATCGGGCAACGCCTACCGCCTCTACGGCGTGAACTTGACCGTGATCACGTCGCCGTCGGCGACCACGTAGTCGCGTCCCTCCAGGCGCAGCGTTCCCCGTTCGCGCGCTCCCGCGTAGCCACCGGCGTCGACCAGCGCATCCCACGAGACCACCTCCGCCCGCACGAACCCGCGCTGGATGTCGGAGTGGATCTGCCCGGCGGCATGCCAGGCGGTGAGGCCGCGGCGCAGGTGCCAGGACTGCGCGGGCCGATCCTCGCCGGCGGTGAAGAAGGCGATCAGTCCGAGCAGCTCGAACGCGCCCCTGATCACCAGCTGCAGGCTCGACTCGCTGAGGCCGAGGTCCGCCCGCATCGCGCTCGCGTCGGCGCTGTCGAGCTCGCCGAGCTCGGCCTCGAGCCGCGCCGAGATCGCGACTGCGCGTGCGCCGACGGACTCGGCGTGGGCGACGATCTCGGGTGGCACCTGCCCCTCGCCCTCGTTGACGTTGGCGATGAACAGGACTGGCTTGGCGGTCAGCGGGCTGAGCAGCGCGATCGCGTCGGAGGCGTCGTCCGGCGGCGCCACACCACGCGCGGGACGGCCCGCCTGCAGCGCCTCCGTCACCTGGCGCAGCCAGGCGGCCTCGGCGACCGCGTGGCGGTCTCCGCTCTTGGCGGTCTTCGCGACCCGCTCGAGCCGCCGCTCGGCCTGCTCGAGGTCGGCGTATGCCAGCTCGGTCTCGATCGTCTCGATGTCGGCGAGCGGATCGACGCGACCATCCGGATGCACGACCGAGCTGTCGTCGTGCACGCGTACGACGTGCAGGATCGCGTCGGTCTCGCGGATGTTGGCGAGGAACTGGTTGCCGAGCCCCTCACCCTCGTGCGCGCCCGCGACCAGGCCCGCGATGTCGTGGAAGGCGATCGTGTCGGGCACGACCTTGGAGGCACGAACGGTGCGCGCGACCGCCTCGAGTCGCTCGTCACGCACCGGGACGATCGCGACGTTCGGCTCGATCGTCGTGAACGGATAGTTGGCCGCCTCCGCCGCGACTCCGGTCAGCGCTGAGAACAGCGAGGACTTGCCGGCGTTGGGGAGGCCGACGATCCCGACCTTCATCGGCACGCGGGCGCCCCCAGGTGGTCGCCGACCGCGCTCCGCGCTCCGGTGTCGTCGCGGTCGGCGATTCCAGCCGCGGCTCGGGCGATGGCCGTGCCCAGGACGGCGCCCGCGACCACGTCGCTCGGGTAGTGCACGCCCAGATACGGGCGGGTGATCGCGAACAGGACCGCGGCCGCGTACAGCGGCCCCGCCGGGGCCAAGCCGCGGTAGGCGCTCGCCGCCGCGAACGAGGTGGTGGCGTGGGCGCTCGGAAACGACAGACGGGAGACGGTGGCGGTCAGCGGCGGCAGCTGCGGCAGCTCGGGTCGCGGCCGCCGCACCGCCAGCTTGACGGCGAAGTTCAGCCCGTAGGCGGCGAGCACCGTCGTGCAGCCGCGCAGCCAGCATCGGCGACGTGCCGGGTCGCGGTCGAATGTCGCCCCGGTCAGTCCCAGCGCGATCCAGGCGGCGGCGTGCTCACCCAGCCGCGCGTAGGTCGTCAGCGCCCGCTCGAGGCGGCAGTCGTGGCCGCGGGTGCGCATCGTCCGCAGCAGCCGGTGGTCGAGCGCCATCAGGGCGCTCCTGGGAGCGAGGCCAAGGAGTCCATCGCTGGGGTCATGTCGGTGCACGCATCGACTGTAGGGGGCGCGCCCAAGTCGGGCGTCTGAGCGCCTCGCACTCCTAACCCTTGATCGAGCAACGCTGACGCTGGCTCTGTGGGACGCTTCGATGCCGCCCGGCAGCTCCGATCCGTAGTAACTACGGGGCCAGAAAACGTTGTTACCACGGTGGAAGAGATCTGCGTGCGTTGGGATCATTGAGTCCACGCCCTAACCGGGGGCTGCAAGACAAAGGGCCCACAGGAAGGCCTCATCCCCCGACCTGTCGGCCTGTCAGCAGACGGCACGCTGGCGCCCAGCTGGCGTGACCAGCCCAGTTGGCCGCTCTGGCCGCTGTGAGTCGTCCGCCACGGGCGCTTGGGGGTGGCAGTGTGGGGGCCTAGGGAAGGGCGTGTTGTGGGGGCAACATGGACCGGGGCAACACCAAGTAGTGGGGGTTACCCGGTTCCCGTCGCAAGGCGGGAACCGGGTTTCTGTTTGTGGAACCGGGTGTCTGTTGGTCGTCGCTTGCCTCAGAACCTGCCGCGCTGTCCCGCCCGGCCGCCTGGCGCGGCCCGGTGACCGCCCGGCGCGGCCCGGTGACCCAGCTCAGAAACCGACGCGACTGGCCTCGTGGTCGATCAGCACGTAGTCGACGTGCGCGAGATCGAGCATCACGGTCCCGTCCTCGGCGGTCAGCTCGTGCCAGCCCTGGGAGCCGAGGGCGCCGCGGAGGCTGGCCAGCTCCGACGGTTTCACGCGCGCGCTCAGCACCTGTCCACCGTGAAAGGCGATGCTGATCTTCTGCGGCTTCTCGCTGGTGCTCATCTCAATTGCTCCCTTCCCCCAGGTGGGGCTTTAGTTGCTCGGTTCCGCGGGCTGGACGATCTCGCTGAGCACGCCGCCGGTGGCCGACGGATGCACGAACGCGACCCGGGAGCCACGGATCCCGGGCCGGGGCCGGTCGTCGATCAGCCGCACCCCCGCTGCCGCCAGTGCCCGCAGCACCGCCTCGATGTCCTCCACCCGGTAGGCCACGTGGTGCAGCCCAGCTCCCTGGCGCGCGAGGAAGCGCGCAATGCCGCTGTCGGCCTCGATTGGCGCCAGCAGCTCGACGTGGCCGCCACCGACGTCCAGCAGCGCCGCATGCACGCCCTGGGCGGCGACGGTCTCCCGGTGCACGAGCTCCAGACCGAGGACGTCCCGGTAGAAGGGCAGCGCCGCATCGATCTCCTCCACGGCGACGCCCACGTGGTCGAGCGCGCTCAGCATCGGCGCCCGAGCATAACGGCCTCCACGCCACCGGCCGCGGCGCGCACGCCACCAGCCGCGGCGCCCACGCCACCGGCCGCAGCGCGCACGCCACCAGCCACAGTGGCGCACGCGACCAGCCACGGCAGTGCACGCCACACCTGCGGTGGCGCACGCCACCACACGCGGCCGCCTACTCCGCCAGCTCCAGGCGCGGGTTTGGGCTAAAGCGGCGCCCCACCTTCGAGCATGGGCGGCCGTTGACGATCACGACGTCGGCGGTGTAATCGTTCTTGCCACGGATCAGCGAGGAGCCCACGCCGTAGGCGTCGACCGGCACGCTGGCCGCCTCGAACCACTCGATCCGCTCGGCGTCGAAGCCGCCGCTGGCGACGATCCGCACCTGCTCGAAGCCGCCCGCGTCGAGGGCGCTGCGAACCTTCTCGACCAGCTGCGGATTCACCCCGCGCGGGTCGAACCCGCCCATCTCCCCCCACAGCGCGCTGTCGACCAGCGTCTCGGCGGTATCGAGGCGCACGCCCCACAGCGTCGGGCCGAGCGCGTCGGCGACCGCCAGCGCCGTGCGCACCGAGTCGTTGTCCCAGTCCACCAGCACGGTGATGTTCATCTCCTCGTGGAAGCGCTTCGCGTACACCTCGGCGGCGCGCACCGTGTCGCCGTCGTAGGCGGCGATCAGCCCGTGTGGGACGGTGCCGATCCCGCGCCCGCCCCACCACGATGCCTGGGCGTCGGTGGACACGCCGATCGCTCCGGCGACGTGCGCCGCCCAGCCATCCCCGGTCTGCACCAGCCAGTGGTCGTGGCGGGCGGGGAAGTAGAAGATCGGCTTGCCGCGCGCCGCGCGGACGACCGCCGAGACGTTTCGCATGATCAGCGAGCGGCGCGCGAGCGAGCCCAGGTAGACCGTCTCCAGATGCGCGAACTGGGCGTAGTCGCCCTCGATCGTCAGGACCGTCTCGTACGGCGAGATCGGGTCGTTCTCACGCAGCGCCCGCACCTCGAGCTGGTCCCAGCCGTCGACCCAGCCGCCGGCGCCGTCGTCGTGTCCCGCCCCCAGCTTGAGCACGGCGATCGCCTCGTCGATCCCGCCGAGCAGCGACTGCTCCTTCTGGAACACCTGCATGAGCACGCGCGGGTGGTGGTCCTGCTCCTCCAGCAGGCGCTTGGTCGTCACCAGGTATGCGTCCGAGTAGTAGCCGCGACGCAGACGCTCGACGGGCAGCCGGAATACCTCGGGATCCAGGCGGGTCTCGGGCATCGGCGCAGCCTAACGCGTGGGCGACCGGCCGGTCCGTGTGCTGTCCGGTCCCGATACGATCGGCCTCGCCGATGGAGACCGCCGCTCAGCAGGATCTTGACCTGGCGCTCGAGCTGGCGAGCGTGGCGGACGAGCTGACGCTCGCCCGCTATCGCGCCGACGACCTGCGCGTCGAGACGAAGCTGGACCTGACGCCCGTGACCGAAGCCGACCGGGCGGTGGAGGAGACGCTGCGCCGGCGCCTGTCGGAGCTGCGTCCGGGCGACGCGGTGATCGGCGAGGAGCTGGCGGACACCGCCGGCAGCGACGGACACAGGCGCTGGATCATCGACCCGATCGACGGGACCGCGAGCTACCTGCGCGGGATGCCGATCTGGGCGACGCTGATCGCGCTCGACGTCGGCGGCGAGGTCCAGCTGGGGGTCACCTCGATGCCGGCGCTCGGCCACCGCTGGTGGGCGGTGAGGGGCGGCGGAGCGTTCTGCGACGGCGTGCCGATTCGCGTCTCGCGCGTGACCGAGCTGGCCGACGCACAGCTGTGCTGGAGCGGCATCGAGGCGTGGGATGAGGTCGGCCGGCTCGACGCGCTGATCGCGCTGGGCCGCGCCTGCTGGCGCACCCGCGGAGTCGGCGACGCCTGGCAGTACATGCTGGTCGCCGAGGGAGCCGCCGAGATCGCGCTCGATCCGAGCGTGCACCACTGGGATCTGGCGGCGGTCGAGGTAATCGTCGAGGAGGCGGGCGGCAGGTTCACCGATCTGTCGGGCTCAGCGACGGCCGCCGGTGGCAGCGGGCTGGCGTCCAACGGGCTGCTGCACGAGGCCGCGCTCGCGTTTGTCGGCACAGGTCGTGACGCGGGCACTCGAGCCCGCTCTGGCGGCGTCCGCAGCCAGTAACAAACGCCGCTGAAACGGGTAACAGTTCGGTAAGACTTGCTGGACCCGGGCGTTGCTTGGCCCGATAATTTGTCGGCGTCCTTCGAGGGTTGGCATGGGGATCCGTCGAAAGGTGCATGGGCAGCCCGGCTGCTGGCGCAGCGGGCGGCCGTCAGCGGGGCAGCGTCCCGACCGTGAAATCGCGGCAGGGACGGGCCTCAGCGACTCCGCCGACGCTTGACGGGAACGGGTGTTCGCCGTATAATTCGATCATCTTCGAACTACAGACTGAAACACAGACATTGGAACACAAGTTGAACAAGCAAACTGCAGGGAGCCGGGTCCGCGGAGACCACGCTGAGGCCCGGACGACAGGGCGAGCGCGACGCGCGCCCGCTTCCCGGCGCCGGCCGGTGGCCGGTGACGGGCATGAGCTGGCCGAGCGGACACATGTGCCCGCCGTGGACGGCTCGCTCGAGTCGCTCGACCTGTTCTTCCGTCAGGCGAGGCTGCACAAGCTGCTGACCGCGGAGGAGGAGATCGAGCTGTCGAAGCGCATCGAGCGGGGCGACCTCGAGGCCAAGAACCGCATGATCAACGCCAACCTGCGGCTGGTCGTCTCCCAGGCGCGCCGCTACCAGGGCCATGGCCTGCCCCTCGAGGACCTGATCCAGGAGGGCATGCTCGGCCTGATCCGGGCGGTCGAGAAGTTCGACTGGCGCAAGGGCTTCAAGTTCTCCACCTACGGCACGCTGTGGATCCGTCAGGCGATCCAGCGCGGGCTGCAGAACTCGGGTCGCACGATCCGGGTTCCGGTGCATGTCGCACAGCGGCAGGTGAAGGTGCGCAAGGTTGAGGCCGAGCTGAGCCTGAGGCTGGGCCGCGAGCCGACCGACGAGGAGATCGCCGCGGTCGCCGAGCTGCCGGTCGAGCAGGTGGCCGAGTCTCGCGAGCTGAGCCGGGGCCTGTCGAGCCTCGACCAGCCGATCGGCGAGGAGGGCGAGGTCTCGCTGGGCGATCTGCTGCCGAGCGACCGGCCCGAGCCGGCCGAGGAAGTGGCGGTCGCGCTGCGTGACCGCCAGGTCGCCGAGGTCGTCTCGCGCCTGCCCGAGATGGAGCGCGAGGTGATTCAGCGCCGCTTCGGCCTGCGTGGCGCGGAGCCGCTGACCGTGCGCCAGACGGGTGCCGATCTCGGCATCTCCGCCGCCCAGGCGGGGGAGCTGGAGCGCCGTGCGCTGCGGCGGCTCGCCGACGGCGGCGAGCTGGCCGGGCTGCGGGCGGCAGCCTGACGCGGGCTGGGGCAGTGCCCGGCCTCCGAGCCGGGTGATCATCCGATCGTCTTGGCGGGCGGCGGCCTTGGGGCCGCCGCCCGCATTTGCAGGGGTCCCGTGCCGTCACGCGCCCGTCCGGTGGACGATGCGGCCATCCCTCGCTCGCGGGTCCATACTCACGCCACGATGGAGCACCTGTTCGAAGCCGATCAGGCCGCCCCGTCGCCGGCCCCGGACGCACCGCTGGCGACGCGGATGCGCCCGCGCACGCTCGACGAGTTCGTCGGCCAGCGTCGGCTGCTCGGCGCGCCGGGCGACAGCTCGCCGCTGCGCCGCGCAATCGACTCCGGACGAGCTCACTCGATGATCCTGCACGGCCCGCCGGGCACCGGCAAGACGACGCTGGCGCGGATTGTGGCGAACGCCTCGGGAGCTGCGTTCGAGCAGGAGAGCGCCGTGCAGGCGGGGCGCGCCGAGGTCCGCGCGGTGATCGACCGCGCCCGCGAGCGCCGCCGGCTCGGCCAGGGCACGGTGTTCTTCCTCGACGAGATCCACCGCTTCAGCAAGGCCCAGCAGGACGCGCTGCTGCCGGCGGTCGAGGAGGGGCTGATCACGCTGATCGGCGCGACCACCGAGAACCCGTACTTCGAGGTCAACTCGGCGCTGCTGTCGCGCTGCCGCGTGTACGAGCTGGATCCGCTCGAGCCCGCTGACGTGCAGGCACTGCTGGAGCGGGCGGTCGCCCGCGGCGAGTGCGGCAAGGACGCGCGCGTCGAGCCTGCCGCGCTCGAATACGCGGCGCAGTGGACCGGCGGCGACGCCCGCGCGGCGCTGAACGGGCTCGAGCTTGCCTCCCAGCTGGCCGGCGAGGCCGGTCCGGTGACGGTCGCGCACATGCGTGACGCGCTCCAGCGTCGCACGGTCCTCTACGACCACCAGGCCGATCGCCACTACGACACGATCTCCGCCTGGATCAAGGCGACCCGGGGCTCCGACCCCGACGCGTCGCTGTACTACCTGGCGGTGATGCTGGAGGGCGGCGAGGACCCCAGGTTCATCGTCCGCCGGATGGTGATCCTCGCCTCCGAGGACATCGGCAACGCCGACCCGCAGGCGCTCGTGGTCGCCGCCGCTGCCGCCCAGGCCGTCGAGCACGTGGGGCTCCCCGAGTGCCAGTTCGCGCTGGCGCAAGCGGCCGTGTACCTGTCGCTGGCGCCGAAGTCCGACGCCGCCAAGCGCGCGATCGGCGGCGCCCGCGAGTACGTGGCCGAGCACGGCGCCGAGCCGCCGCCCGCGCAGCTGCGCTCGTCGAACCGCAGCGACGGTGGCTACGACAACCCGCACCGCCACCCGGACCACCTGTCGCCGCAGGAGCTGCTGCCGCCGGGGGCAGCCGGCGCGCGCTTCTATCAGCCCGACGACGCCGAGGCGGCGTTGCGCGAGCGGCTCGCCGAGCTGCGCCGCGCCCGCGGGTGGGACACGTGAGGGTCCGACCGGAACGACTGCTACAGTGTGTAGCACTTTGCCTGTGAGAACGATCCCTCAGCGCGAGCTGCGCAACCACGTCGGCGAGATCCTGCGCCAGGCTGAGGCCGGAACGGAGTTCACGATCACCGTGCGCGGCCGCCCCGTGGCCCGGCTCGGACCCCCACAGCAGGCGCGAGCCCGCACGGTCGATGTCGACCTCGCATCGGTGCGCGGAATCCTTGCCGCCACGCCCGTCGACGATCGCTTCGCCACCGATCTCGCCGAGCTCCGGCGAGGCGAGAAGCCGGTCGACGATCCGTGGCGCCGCCGCTGACGCGCCTGTTGCTCGACACCTCGGCGGTGATCACCGCGTCCCTGGCGCTGACGCGCAGCAGCGGCAAGATCGCGGCGATTTCGGTGATCACTCTGGGTGAGCTGCGGGCCGGCGTCCGGCTCGCAGCGGATCCGAGCGTCCGCGCGATGCGTCAGGCGCGGCTGCTGGCCGTCCGCCAGAGCTTCGCGCCGCTGCCGATCGACGAGATCATTGCCGAGCAGTACGGCGAGCTGCTTGCGCTCGCGCGGTTGCAGAAGCGCACGACCAAGGCAACCGATCTGCTGATCGTCGCCACTGCCGCGGCGACGGGGCGCGGTCTGGTCACGCTCGACGACGCTCAGGCGGGACTCGCGCGGGCTGCCGGCGTGCGAGTCGAGCGTTGACGGGCCGGGGGACGGGAAGCTCTACGCTTAGTCGATGCCGGCCCAGGCCTACAGCGGCAAGCAGTGCGTGTGTCAGCTGCGCAAGGAGATCTGCGACCAGTCGTGCGTCCGCGACATGCTCGCGGTCCCCTTCTACATCGCCTGCCTGCGGCTCAGCGGGCGGCGCTGCCTGGTCGTCGGCGGTGGCGAGATTGGCCTCGAGAAGGTCGAGGGCCTGCTCGCCTGCGACGCCGACGTGACGCTGGTGGCGCCCGAGGCGCATCCCGAGCTGGTCGCGCTCGCCGCCGAGCGCTCGATCCACTGGCAGCAGCGGGGCTACCGCTCCGAGGACGTCGACGGCTGCCTGCTGGCGATCGCCGCGACCGGCGACACCGACGTCAACATCCGCGTGTTCGAGGATGCCGAGCGCCGCTCGATGCTGGTCAACGTTGTCGACGTCCCGCCCCTGTGCAACTTCATCCTGCCGGCGATCGTGCGCACCGGTCCGCTGGCCGTGGCGATCTCCACCGCCGGCGCCTCGCCGGCGCTGGCCAAGCGGATGAAGCGGGAGATCGCCGAGCTGTTCGGCCAGCCATACGCCGAGCTGGCGATCCTGCTCAACGACGCGCGCGGCTGGGCGAAGTCGACGTTGCCCACCTACCAGGATCGCAAGGAGTTCTTCGAGTCGATCGTCGGTGGCGAGCCCGATCCGATCGAGCTGCTGCGCGACGGTGACGCGGACGCGGTGCGCGACCTGATCGCGGCGGCGCAGCGCTCGTTCCAGCCCGCCTAAGGCTGGGTGACCCCGAGCTGATGAGCGAGCTGACGCACCTCGACGAGCAGGGCCGGGCGCGGATGGTCGACGTCGGCGACAAGCCCGCCACCGATCGCCGGGCGGTCGCGCGGGCGCTCGTCCGCGTCACGCCGCAGACGGCCGCGCGGGTGGCGACCGGCGATGCGCCCAAGGGCGATGTCCTGGGCGTCGCGCGCGTCGCCGGGATCCAGGCGGCCA
>JASHQV010000130.1 GCA_030038955.1 Solirubrobacteraceae bacterium | reverse complement strand
AGCGTCTGCGACAGGCGGTGGTAGACGTCTCGGGGCAGGCGCTGACGCTGCACCGTCTGACTGAACACGTTCTCGCCGAACACCTGGTTGTCGGCGTTGGTCAGATCCGGGGCGCCAAGCGCGCCTCCGTTCGGCGCCCACTGGGCGGCGAGGACGTTCTGCTGGCGGATTCGGGGCATGCGTTCTCCAGTTGCTCCTCGTTGGCGCGCGAGCGGCGATCCCGCGCGCGCACGGACAGGTTGCACGTCTCTGCCGACGCGCGCGACGCAGATTACGTGCCGCGCTCGCCCGCGTCACTATCCAGGTGGATAAACCTCGCGCCGGGCGCTCGCGACGGGTAGCGCTGCTCAGCGCAAGCTGTGGGAATCGCACCGCCGCGGCTCAGCGCGGCGCTTCGCGCGGCGTCCGGCTATGGCGCCCTGTTCGTGTAGACGATCTTGCCGTCGTTGTTCACGTATGCCTGGCGCGGCCGACTCGAGATCGTCACCCGGAAGCTGCCGCTGACCGGTCCGCCGCCCGACCGGATCGCGTCGGCCTTGCCGCTGAGGCCCGCGGCGACCTCGTACTCGACCGTGTAGGCGCCGGCCTTCACCGCCGTCACGCCCCACACGAAGCGGGCCGTGTGGCCGGGCAGCAGTCGCCCCAGCGCCCACGTGTTGGAGTAGGCGGTGGCGGCGCCGCCGGGACCGCCCTGCCGGCAGCTGTACTGGCACGGCCCGGGTGCTCGATCGACTACCCAGACGGGCCGCGAGCGGCTCGCGAGGATCGGCTGTCCCGGCGGCGGCTGCGCGAGCAGCGTCGCGAACGCGGCCGCCGCAGTCCCGTACCTCGGGTTGAGGATCGTCACCGCGATGTTGGGAATCGTCTTCGTGCCGGCGTTGCGGACGCTGATCACGAGATCGCTGTACTGGGCCAACCGCTGGGCGGTGGGAAAGCTGGCCTGCGCGATCTGCACGGGAAACCGTGCGGCTGGGGCGTTCGCCCGCGGCGCCGCGCCGCTGCCCCCGCAGGCGGCCACCGCGAGCGCGGTCAGGGCCGCGCCACAGCTGATTCTCCACCCGCACACAGCCGGCCGAAGATATCACCACTCGCCCCCCAAGAACCCCAATTGGCTCCTGGAAACGCTGGCAACCGGTCGATCGGTGGGGCTGGCCTGCGGTGCCAGCCCCACCGCCACCAGCTCGCGGGCCGCGCGCTGACGGTTCACGCTTGGTAGTGAGCGGCTCGTTCGCGTACGCTTCGCTGCGAGGCGCCGTAGGTCGGCGTCGCCTGGGAGGATTCGCCAGTTGATTCGAACAGCCGTCGATCGCACGTTCCTGCCGACCAAGGGCGTCCTCGAGGAGGTCGGCAACATGATGCTGCTGACCGGCCGGACGATCGTCTCCGCGGTCAGGCCGCCGTATCCGTACGGCCCCGAGTTCGTCGGGCAGTTCATGTTCGCGCTGCGGCTCTGCTGGTTCCCGCTGCTGGTCTCGACGGTCGCCTTCGGCTACGAGGCGCCGGGCCTGCAGGCCGCCAACTTCCTCGTCCTGTTCGGTGCGCTCGACCGGCTCGGGGGGTTCTTCGTGCTCGCGTCGATCCGCGAGTTCGCGCCGTTCGTCGACGCGATCGTGCTCGCCGGGGTCGCCGGCACCGCGATCACCGCCGACCTCGGCGCCCGCAAGATCCGCGAGGAGCTCGACGCCCTGCAGGTGCTCGGGGTCGACCCCGTCAAGAACCTCGTGGTCCCGCGCTTCCTCGCGCTGATGCTGGTCACTGGGCTGTTCGACATCTACGCGCTGCTGTTCGGGATCTTCGGCGGCGTGCTGGCGACGCTCGTCAACCACGCGCCGCTGGGGCCGTTCTGGGCGACCTTCTTCAACAACGCCTCGACCACCGATCTGTGGGGGTCGGTGGTGAAGACGACGCTGTTCGGGGCGATCATCGCGGTCGTCTGCTGCTACAAGGGGATGACCGCCTCGGGCGGCGCCGAGGGCGTCGGCCGCGCCGTCAACCAGGCGGTGGTGATCGCGTTCCTCGGGATCTTCGCGTTCAACTACGTGTTCACGCAGGTGCTGCTGGCGACGCACCCCGAGCTGACCACGATCATCAGATGAGCGCCGCGACCGTCACGAGGAGGGACGGCTGATGCAGCCGATGGACGCCGCGGTCGGCACGCGGAGGAAAGGCTGATGGGCGAGCTGGTCGCCACCCCGCGCGCCTGGATCGAGGCGTTCGGCGAGATGGTCCGGTTCGGCTCGCGGATCGTCGGCGACGTCGTGCGACTGCGCGTGTTCCGCTACTTCGGCGAGACCCTGCGGCAGGCGGGGATCCTGATCCTCTCCTCGACCCTGGTGATCTGGGGGCTGGTGTTCATCATCGGCCTGCAATGCGGCATCGAGGGCGCCTACTTCAACGAGTCGACCGGCACCCCGGCCTACTCCGGCGTGTTCGCGGCGTGGTGCGACCTGCGCGAGCTGGTGCCGCTGTGCTTTGGCTACATGATGGCGGCCAAGGTCGGTACCGGGATCGTCGCCGAGCTTGGCTCGATGCGGATCTCTGACGAGATCGACGCGCTCGAGGTGATGGGCATCAGCGGCATCACGTTCCTGTGTGCGACGCGCCTGCTGGGTGCGATGCTGGTGCTCCCGTTCGTCTACCTGTGCTCGATCGGCGCCGGCTTCCTGGCCAGCTACATCGCGGTCGTGCAGCAGATCGGCTACGTCTCCTCGGGAGGTTTCTTCCTCATCTTCTGGGAGTTCCAGAACCCACCTGACATGCTGTACAGCCTGATCAAGGCGATGGCGATGGCGTTCGTGGTCGTGCTCGTCGGCTGCTACTACGGCTACAACGCCAGTGGTGGGCCCGTGGGGGTGGGCACCGCCACGGCCAAGTCGATGGTCGTCAACATCGTCGGTGTGCATCTGGTCAGCATGCTCGGGACGCAGCTGTTCTGGGGCGCCAACCCCCGAGCGCCGATCGGAGGTTAGTGGTGCAGCAGTGGTTCGCAGACGGGGGATTCGAGCGCGCGACACCGGAGGCCGGGCTCCAAGGCCAGCGACCGGAAGCGAACGCCGGGCACGCGCGGGCGGACGCGGGCCGGGCCTCGCGGGTGTCGGTGGTCGAAGAGCCGCCCCGGCCCCGCCCGCCCGACGGCGCCTCGGAGGAGGAGTACAGGTTC
>JASHQV010000129.1 GCA_030038955.1 Solirubrobacteraceae bacterium | reverse complement strand
GAGGACCACGCCGCTGGTCTGGGCGCTCGCGTTAGCGCCCGCGCCCAGAACGGCGCGCGTGGTCCTCGCCCAGAGCGGGGCTACTTCAGCTCGACGCTGCCGCCGGCCTCCTCGAGATCGGCCTTGAGCTTGTCGGCCTCTTCCTTCTCGACGCCCTCCTTGACCGGCTTCGGCGCCTCGTCGACGAGCGCCTTCGCCTCCTTGAGGCCGAGCCCGGTGACCGCGCGGACGACCTTGATCACCTGGATCTTCTTGTCGCCGGCGGCGGTCAGGATCACGTCGAACGTGCTCTGCTCCTCGGCCGCCTCGCCGCCGCCCCCGTCGCCGCCACCAGGCGCCGCCGGCGCGGCCGCGGCCACCGCCGTGGCCGACACGCCGAAGGCCTCCTCCAGCGCCTTGATCCGCTCGGACAGCTCGAGCACCGAGATGCCCTTCAGCTCGTCGATCCATTCCTCTGTCGTGGGCATGGTTCCTCCTTATGCGTCGGACTCCGCCGCGTCCGACGCGGCCTCGCCTTGCGGTTGTTCAGATCTGCCTGCGGCGATCGCGCCGAGCTGGAGCGCGAGGCCGCCGATCAGCGCGTTCAGCGTGCGCACGACGCCCGACAGCGGCGCCGCGACGGTGCCGACCAGCTGCGCGTGCAGAACGCTGCGGGCGGGCAGCCGCGCGATCGAGCGCAGGTCGTCGGCGCTGAGCACGGAGCCGTCCATCAGCCCGCCCTTGAACTCCATGATCCGCAGCGCGCGGTTGGTGTCGCTGAGCGCCTTGGCGGCGGTGGCGGCGTCGCCGTGCACGAACGCCAGCGCCGTCGGGCCCTCCAGGATCGACTTCAGCTCCGAGGCGCCGGCCTTGTCGACCGCCCGCTCCGTCAGCGTGTTCTTGACCACCCGCAGCTTCGTGTCGGCGGCGCGCAGCCTGGTCCGCAGCTCCGCCACCTGAGCGACCGTGATCCCGCGGTAGTCGACCGCGAACACGGCGCTTGCCGCGCTGATCTCGCCCGCCAGCTCCTCGACGACCGCTGCCTTCTGCTCTCTGTTCATCAGCTCGCCTGTGCTCGGAAAAAGAAAACGCCCGCACGAGTGGCGGGCATCGAACTGCGGCACCGCTGCCGGCGCCGGCGTCGAGCGTCCGCCTGCCCCGGGCTTACCGCGCTCGCGCGCCGCCGGAGGTCTCGGGCTTCGCTTGTGCCTACAGCTTACGCGATCCGCAGCTCCCCGCCGTGCTTACGCGACCGCCGCCTGCTGCCGCGGCGCCGGCTCGACGATGTCGCGCGTCCGCGACGGATCGACCTTGATGCCGGGGCCCATCGTCGAGGCGAACGTCACCGAGCGGATGTAGCGCCCCTTGGCCGCCGCCGGCTTGGCGCGGACCAGCTCCTCGATCACCGCCGCGTAGTTCTCCAGCAGGCGACGGGCGTCGAACTCGCGCTTGCCGATCACGAGGTGGACGATCGCGTTGCGGTCGGTCCGGTACTCGACCTTGCCGGCCTTGGCCTCCTCGACCGCGCGACCGACGTCGGTGGTGACCGTGCCGACCTTCGGGTTCGGCATCTTTCCGGCCGGCCCGAGGATCCGGCCGAGGCGGCCGACCACCGGCATCAGGTCGGGCGTGGCGATCGCCACGTCGAACTCGTCGAAGCCGCCCTGGATCCGCTCCGCCAGGTCCTCGGCGCCGACCACGTCGGCGCCCGCCTCCTCGGCCTCGCGCGCGTTCTCGCCCTGCGCGAACACCGCGACCCTGACGTCCTTGCCGAGCCCGTTCGGCAGCGCCACCGTGCCGCGCAGCTGCTCGTCGGCGTGGCGGACGTTGAGCCCGGTGCGCACATGCACCTCGACCGACTCGTCGAAGTTGACGCGGCCGAGCTGCTTGACCAGCGCGATCGCCTCGGCGGGCGCGTACTCGCGCTCGCGCTCGTAGCGCTTGCGCGCCTCCACGTACGTCTTTCCGTGATGCGCCATCAGCGGCTCCTCCGGGTGGGTTCCATCAGACCACGTCCACGCCCATCGAGCGCGCGGTTCCGGCGATGATCCTGGTGGCCGCGTCGAGGTCGTCCGTGTTCAGGTCCTTCAGCTTGCGCTCGGCGATCTGCCGCAGCTGGGCCTGGGTGATCTGCGCGACCTTGTCGCGGTGCGGCTCGCCCGAGCCCTTCTCGACTCCGGTCGCCTGCTTGATCAGCACCGCCGCCGGCGGGCTCTTGGTCACGAACGTGAACGAGCGGTCCTCGTAGACCGTGATCACGACCGGGATGACGGTGCCGTTGTCGGCCTGCGTCTGGGCGTTGAACGCCTTCACGAACTCCATGATGTTGACGCCGTGCTGGCCCAGCGCCGGACCGACCGGGGGCGCCGGGCTGGCCTGACCGCCGACGGCCTGCAGCTTGATTTCGGTTAGGACCTTCTTGGCCATTTCCTCGTGGGACCTCTGCTTAGCGAAAACACGGGGCCCGCGGGAGCGGGCCCTAATCAAGAACTAGAGCTTCTTCACCTGGTCGAAGCCGACCTCGACCGGCGTCTCGCGCCCGAAGATCGAGACCAGCACCTTGAGCCGCTGGGCGTCCTCGTTGACCTCGGAGATCTCGCCCGAGAAGTCCGACAGCGGGCCCGAGATGACCTTGATCGACTCGCCGATCGAGAACTGCGCGCGGCTGCGCGGCCGCTCCGCCGTCTCCTGGTGGAGCAGGCGATCGACCTCGGCCTGCGTCAGCGGCACCGGCTCGTTCGAGGCGCCGACGAAGCCGGTCACCCCCGGCGTGCCCTTGACCAGCGACCATGAGTCGTCGCTGAGATCCATGTTGACGAGCACGTAGCCGGGCATCGTCCGCTTCTCGAGCGTCACCTTCTGGTTGTCCTTCATCTCCGAGACGGACTCGGTCGGGACGACGATCTGGCGCACGGCCCGCTGCTGCCCGAGCGACACGACGCGGTGCTCGAGGTTGTGCTTGACCTTGTTCTCGTGTCCCGAATAGGTGTTGACGACGTACCAGCGAAACATGCTTAACCGTGTCCGTTGAGGATGAATGAGACGATCTTCTGCGCGACCTCATCGGACACGCCGAGGAACACGCCGGCCACGATCACGAATCCGATCACCACGCCCGTGGCTTGGAACACCTGGCGGCGGTCGGGCCACTGTACTCGCTGGAGCTCGCGCCAGCTTCCCTGGAGGAAGTGGATCAGGCGCGAGAAGATCGGCTCGGTGC
>JASHQV010000128.1 GCA_030038955.1 Solirubrobacteraceae bacterium | reverse complement strand
CCGTCGGCCCCCGCGCGACCGTGCTCGTCGGGCTATCGCTGCTGGCGCTGAGCAGCGGCGGCTTCGCCTGGCTGCATTCGATCGTCGCGCTCGACGCGACCCGCCTGCTGGAGGGGCTCGGCGGTGCCTGCTCGTGGGCGGGTGGGCTTGCCTGGATCGTGTCGGCCACCGTGTCAGAGCAGCGCGGCCTGGTGATGGGCCGGGTGCTCGCCGCCGTTGTCGTAGGGGCGCTGTTCGGTCCCGTTCTCGGCACGCTGGCGACGGCGATCGGCCGGCCCGCGGTGTTCACCGGGTTCGCCGCCGCGGTCGTGCTACTGATCTTCGGGACGCTCAACCTGCCCCATCCTCGGCGTGAGACAGCCACCCCCGGGCGTCTGCTGTCGGCGCTCCGCAATCCCGGTGTGGCCGCCGCCTTCTGGCTTGTCGCGCTGCCCGCGATCGGCTCCGGCGCGATCAACGTGCTGGGGCCGCTGCGGCTGCACCAGCTGGGCGCGAACGCGGTCGTGATCGGCGCCACCTACCTGACTGCCGCCGGGCTCGAGGCGGCCGTCTCCCCGGCGATCGGATCGGTCTCGGACCGCCGCGGGCGCCTGCTGCCGCTGCGGGTGGGGCTGCTGTCGGCCGCCGCCGTCCTCGCCTGCTTCACGCTGCCCGGCAGCGCCCTCGGCCTGGCGCTGCTAGTGGTCGTCAGCGCTGCAGCGTTCGGCCTCTTCTGGGCCCCGGCGATGGCGCTGCTGTCCGAGGCCGCGGAGCAGCACGGGCTGCACC
This sequence comes from Solirubrobacteraceae bacterium, assembly GCA_030038955.1. Lineage (GTDB taxonomy): Bacteria > Actinomycetota > Thermoleophilia > Solirubrobacterales > Solirubrobacteraceae > Palsa-465. Next base: position 2,059 of record JASHQV010000128.1, on the reverse strand, counting down.
AGGGGCTCGCCGCCGCGCTGATGAACATGGCCTGGGCGGGCGGCTCGGTGATCGGCTCGTGGCCCGGGGGAGTGGTCGCCAAGAGCGCCGGCGATTGGCTGCCGATGGTCGCCACCGCGGGCTTGTGCGTGGTCACGCTCGCGTGCTTGCGCGCGCTGCCCCGGCGCGGTGCAGCGCGCCTCGCCGCGCGGGCAGGACGGGATACTGTCGGGTAGATGGCGGCGCGGGACGCAGCAGCGGGCGCGGCCCGGCTTACGTGGAGAGCGACCCGGTGGGCCGAGGGCCGCGTGCGCGGCCAGGTCGTCAAGCGCGTCGGCGGCCCCGCGCGGGCGCGCGTGATCATGCTGTTCGGGGGGGTGCTGGCGCTGAGCGGCGCCGACTCGGCCGCGGTCGGCGCGATGGCGCCGCAGCTGGAGCGGGCGCTGAACATCGGCAACACCGAGATCGGACTGCTCAGCTCGGTGACGCTGGTGGTGGGGGCGGTGTTCACGATCCCGGTCGGCCTGCTCGTCGACCGCGTCCACCGGATGCCGCTGCTGACCGCGAGCATCATCCTGTGGAGCGCCGCCTCGATCCTCGGCGGGCTCGCCGGCGACTACTTCGATCTGCTGATCGCGCGGCTGCTGCTCGGCGCCGTGATCGCCACCGCCGGTCCCGCAATCGCCTCGCTGACCGGCGACTACTTCGGCGCCGGCGAGCGTGGCCGCGTGTGGGCGTACATCCTCGGCGGCGAGATCGCTGGGACCGCCGTCGGCTTCATCGTGATGGGCAGCATCGCCAGCGCGCTCAGCTGGCGGGCGTCGTTCATCGTGCTGGCGATCCCCGGTCTGTTCCTCGCGAGGTCGCTGTACCGGACCGTGCCCGAGCCATTGCGCGGCGGCCAGAGCCACCTGGCGCCGGGAGCCGTCGAGCTGCGACCGCCCTCGCCCGATCAGATGGTCGCCGCGGCGCGCGCCGCCGAGTTCGAGCAGCCGCCGCCCGATGAGGGCGGCGAGATGGCGCGCGAGTGGGCGCGTCGGCGCGGCGTCAAGCCCGATCCGCGGCTCGTGCTCGACGTCGATCCGCGCTCGCTGTCGCTGGCCGCGTCGATCCGCTACATCCTCTCGATCCCCACCAACCTGTGGATGATCATCAGCTCGTCGGTCGGCTACTTCTACTTCCAGGGGCTGTCGACGTTCGCGCTGCTGTTCGTGCGCGGGCACTACGACATTGGCCAGGCCGGAGCCGAGCTGGTGCTGGCGCTGCTGGTCGGCGGCGCGATGGTCGGCACGCTCGTCGTCGGGCGGCTGACCGACATCCTGCTGAGCCGCGGCTACCTCGAGGTGCGCGTGTGGATCCCCGCGATCTGCTACCTCGGCGCGGCGCTGCTGCTGATCCCCGGGCTCGTCTCCCGCCACGAGACGCCGGCGGTGTGGTTCGACGTCGGCGGCGCGGCGCTGCTGTCGGCCGCCAACCCACCGCTCAACGCCGCCCGGCTGGACATCGTTCCCGCCGGCCTGTGGGGCCGGGCCGAGAGCACGCGCACCGTCGTCCGCTCGCTCGCGCAGGCGCTGTCGCCGGTCGTGTTCGGAGGCCTGTCGGTGCTGATCGCCGGCATCTTCCCGGCGCAGACGCCGATCGGCACCCACCCCCACGGCGTGATCAACCCGAGCGAGACGCGCGGCCTCGAGGTCACCTTCCTGGTGCTGCTGGTGACGCTGGCGGCGGCCGGGCTCGTGCTGCTGCGGGCGCGGCGCACGTACGCCCCGGACATCGCCGCCGCCGCAGCTTCCGAGCAGGCGGGTCGCGGCCCCCGCGATCGCCAGGGGTGGTCTGGTGGACCACCCCTGGAAGACATCCCCGAGGGCTCTTCCGCCTGAGCGGCGCTCAGCGTCTCAGGCGTCGCGCAGCGACCGGTAGCGCCGGATCAGCGCGTTCGTCGAGCTGTCGTGCGTCAGCTCGGGCTCGGTGGGGGACTCGAGCTCGGGAATGATCCGCTGGGCCAGCGCCTTGCCGAGCTCGACGCCCCACTGGTCGAACGAGTCGATCCCCCAGATCACCCCCTGCGTGAACACGCTGT
>JASHQV010000127.1 GCA_030038955.1 Solirubrobacteraceae bacterium | reverse complement strand
AATGACTTTCAGCGACGATCTCGACCGCGAGCGAGCCCACGTGATGCGGCTCGTCCGGCACGCCAGCGCCGGATGGGCAGAGGCGATGCGGGCGCACAAGATGGCGCCTCCGGACGCCGGCTTTGCCGACAGGCTCAAGCAGCTCTCAGCGGCGGCTGCAACCGAGCAGGTCGCCTGGGAGCGAGCCCACACGGCCGGCTTGATGTGGCGACCGGTGCCGGGAGCCGAGCGCGCCTCGCCCCCATACGAGTTGAGGCCGGGAACGGGACGGCGCGGCCCCGAGGAGCTGTGGATCCGCTTCGAAGCCGGCGTGGCGCAGCTGAACCAGGCGATCGCGGGATCGAACGCAGCGGAGGTCGCGTCGGCGTTCGGGGAGATGTCCGAGGCCGCTGGTGAGCTGAGCGAGGCGGTGGCGCTTCAGGACCAGGTCGCGAGGGAGGCACAGCAGCGTGCCCGCAGCCGCGGGGCTGCGTGACTGATCGCCGGCGCGCTGCGTGGCCGGTGGCCGGCAGTCGCCGCATCCCGGCGTCAGCGCGCTGCCAGCGTGGTGACGACTGCCTCGTACACACCAGCGCCGTAGCCGGCTGAGGCGACGCGTACACCGCTGCGCCCTGCGATCTCGTGCGCCAGCGTGGGGTCGCGTTCGAGCGCGTTCGCGACTAGCCAGAAGCAGCTGACGACATCGGCCGCCTCGAGGTCCTCACGTGAGTCGCCGACCGCGATGCAGTCTTCGCGCGCATAACCGCGGTTCTGCATGTGTCTCGCCACAGCCGTCGCCTTTGAGGCGACGGCTGGGATCAGGTGGTAGGCCTGGACGCGCTCCAGCTCGGGCGTCAGCGTCGACGCGGGGCCCAGTCGCGCGACGCCGTCGGGCGCGATCACGCCGTTGTCGACCAGGCGAAGCCACTCGAAGCCGTGGGATCGCAGCAGGCCGTCCACCTCCTCGATCCCAATCTGTCCCCGGAACAGGTGCGAGACGTCGCGGCCGACCGACCACGGGGTGTGGTATTCGAGCCGGCCCGGATACGCCTCGAGCAGCAGCTCGGGCGCGCCTGAGGCGCCGATCTGTTCGTAGATCGTGCCGCCGTCGGGCGAGGGCTCGACGCCACCGGTGAGCCATTCGAGCTCGCCGTCGACGACCAACCCGCAGCCAAGCTCAAAGATGTAGGAGCCCTGGCCGATCAGCCGAGCGACGTCGAACACGCTCTGGTGGCGGCGGCCGGAGTAGATCACCACCTCCACGTCCGCGCGGGCACAGGCCTGCAGCGCGCGGACGCCGTCCAGCGCGAAGCGACCGCCATGCCCGCGCACGAGCGCTCCACCGGGGCCGAGCAGGGTGCTGTCGAGATCAACGTAAAGGCAACGCACGGGGCGCGACCGTAGCACCACCGCCATACTCAGCGTCGGTGTCGACGACGCCTCAGACCGAGCCCTGGGAGCAGCTGCTGGCGGCTGGCCGCGAAGATGAGCGGCTCGTCCACGACGACCTCCTAGCGGCTCGCTCGGCGCGGCGGATACCGATCCCAGACGACCTGCACCCGCTGCTCGCCGACGCCCTCGCGAGCCACGGGATCGAGGCCCTCTACCTCCATCAGGAGCAGGCGCTGCGCAGCGCCTTCGAGGGGCCGACGATCGTGACCACAGCGACAGCGTCGGGCAAGTCGCTGTGCTTCCAGCTGCCGACTCTGGAGGTGCTCGTGAGCGACCCGACCGCACGCGCGTTGTACCTGTATCCGACGAAGGCTCTGGCGCAGGACCAGGCACGCTCGCTGGCGGCGTTCGGGCTGAGCCGCCAGATCCGCCCGGCGATCTACGACGGTGACACGCCCCGGCAGGAGCGACCCGCGATCCGGCGGCGCAGCAACCTGGTGATCACGAACCCGGACATGCTGCACGTTGGGATCCTCCCCAACCACGCGCGCTGGTCCGGGCTGCTGTCCAACCTCGCGTTCGTGGTCGTCGACGAGGCGCACGTGTACCGCGGCGTGTTCGGTTCGCACGTGGCGTGCGTGCTGCGACGGCTGCGGCGGACCGCCGCCATGTACGGCACCGCGCCGAGGTTCCTGCTGGCGAGCGCGACGATCGCCAACCCGCTGGAGCTTGCCACCGGCCTGACCGGGCTGCCCGAGATCAGCCTGATCGACTCCGACACGGCCGGGCGCGCGGCCCGGCGGGTAGCGATCTGGAATCCGCCGCTGCTCGACGAGCAGCTCGGCGTGCGTGGCTCTCCACTGGCGGAGGCGGCCGAGCTGCTGAGCGAGCTGGTGCAGGCCGGTGCGCGCACGATCTGCTTCATGAAGTCGCGCAAGGGAGTCGAGCTGATCCTGCGGCAGGCGGCCGACCGCCTGCCGCACGAGCTGGCCGAGCGGCTGGCTCCGTACCGCGGCGGCTACACGCCCGGACAGCGCCATGAGATCGAGCGGCGGCTGGTTAGCGGCGAGCTGCTCGGGGTGGTGGCGACCGACGCGCTCGAGCTCGGGATCGACATCGGCGAGCTCGACGCGGCGATCTGCGTCACGTTCCCCGGCACAGTCGCGAGCCTGCGGCAGATGTGGGGGCGGGCTGGACGCCGGGGCCAGGGGCTGGCGCTGTACGTCGCCGGCGAGGACGCGCTCGACCAGTTCTTCGCGCGCCATCCGCAGGAGTTCCTGCGGCGCCCGGTGGAGGCCGCGATCATCGACCCTGCAAGCCCCGAGATCAGTGACGAGCACCTGTTGTGTGCCGCGCACGAGGCCCCGATCACCGACGCCGACCGGGAGCTGCTCGGAACGGACGTGATCGAGCGTGCCGAGCACCTCGCCAGCCAGGGCGTGCTGCGCGAGCGGGCGGGCAGCTTCGTGCCGGCGCGCGCCGACGACTACCCGGCGGCGCGGACGGCGCTGCGCTCGGCGTCAGCCGACAGCTTCGCGCTGGTCGATCTCAGCACCGGCGAGCTGCTCGGAACGATCGAGGCCAGCCGCGCCTACTCGACCGTGCACGAGGGGGCGGTGTACCTGCACATGGGCAGCTCGTACCGGGTGCTGGAGCTAGACTTGACCGGCCGTCGCGCGGTGCTCAAGCCGTTCAGCGGCGACTACTTCACGCAGACCAAGCGGGAGAGCATGACCTACATCGAGCGGTTGATTGAGCAGCGCCGGTCACACGGCGTGAAGCTGTCGTTCGGGTCGGTGATCTACTCGGAGACGGTGCTCGGCTACCAGCGTAAGCGCCTGCAGGACCACTCGCTGATCGACTTCACGGCGCTGGGGCTGCCGACCACCGAGTTCACCACGCGCGCGCTTTGGTATGAGCTCGATGGGGTCATCGCCGGCCCCGGCCCGCTGGCCGGGGGCCGGCGCCAAGCGGCTGAGACCCCGACGGAAAGCAACCCCGAGCCGTTCCCGCCCGAGCTGCTGCTCGGTGCCCTGCACGCGCTCGAGCACGCTCAGATCGCGGTGCTGCCGCTGATCGCGATGTGCGATCGCTGGGACATCGGCGGCCTCTCGACCAACGCCCATCCGCAGACCGGCGGTCCCACGATCTTCATCTACGACGGCCATCCCGGCGGAGTCGGACTGACGCGGCGCGGGTTCGAGCAGTTCGAGCGGCTGGTCGCCGACGCTCGCAGGCTGATCGCCGAGTGTCCGTGCCGCTCGGGCTGTCCCTCGTGCGTGCAGTCGCCCAAGTGCGGCAACCTCAACGAGCCGCTGTCGAAGCGGGGCGCGCTGGAGCTGCTGCGGAGGCTGACGCGCGCCGCCGACGCCAGCACGCCCCAGGGCGCAGTGTGAGGCTCCGCCAGCGTCCGGCTCCGCTTCCCGGCGAGCGCCCGAGCCGCTAGCATCGCCGCTCCGGGCGAGATAGCTCAGTTGGTAGAGCACACGACTGAAAATCGTGGTGTCCCCGGTTCGATTCCGGGTCTCGCCACTTCGGAAACGAGCGTTGTTTATTGGCACCGCACGCCTCATCGAATCTCGATCGACGTGCGGTGCCGAAGGCGGGAGCGACGGGACTTGAATCCGCGACCTCCGTACGTTCCGCGGCGTAACACGGAGGACCGGCTCAATCGCCATCGTCCTCCGGTGCGACAGCATAGAAATGCGCAAGTGATTGAAGGTCGGGCAACAGCGGATCACCCGATGGCACGCGCTCGAGCTCTCCGGACGTCTCAAGTGCATGAAGAAGCTCGCCAGGGCTCATCACGGCGATACTGAAGCGCCTGAGATCCGTCGCCCGGCTGAGAACGTGACGCTGGTCAGTGCTGAGGAATACGTGCGCGCCAGCGCTCAGAGCTGCTCCGACGAGCATGCCGTCCATGCTGGGTGGCAGGACGGCAGCGAGCGACGGCGGCCACTTGAGCGGGATATCGAGATCAATGCCGAGCTTGACCCGTTCTCCCGCGACGTGCGATGCGCGGTCGAAGCCACCTCGCTGCCAGAAGTCCTGCGCAAAAGCATCAAGGATGCTCTCCCGGCGGTGCGCACGCTCCGTGTTCAGGCGGCCGTCGTGCATCTGCTCGGGCGTAAGGAAGAATCTGACGTCGCGCCAGAACCAGAGTATGAACAGATCGTGGAGCGCACGTACGGGGTCTCCCCACAGCTCGGGAGCGAATCCGTGTCCATCGAAGCCGAACGAACCGCCAATCTCATCGAGATTTTGGGCTAGGTGAATCAGGAGGTTTGTGTCCAAGCAAACTATGAGGGGACCCCAACCCGTTCTGGCGAAGAACAGATCCGGCGTGTCCTCGTAGAAGAACTGTGGATGAGACATCCCGCCCTCGGGCACCATCATCATGGACTTACCAACAGACGCAGGGAACTCAGGGTTATGAATTCTTGCCGGATACCTTCGCAGACCTTGCAGCAGCGCCTTTGGAGG
>JASHQV010000126.1 GCA_030038955.1 Solirubrobacteraceae bacterium | reverse complement strand
CACCCCGTCCGGGCGGTGGGGGTTGGCGAACTTATCGTTGCTCGGGGCCTGCCCCGGCAGGCACCTGGTAGCGCCTGTCGTCTGTGGCGACGTCTGCGAGTGGGTTGCGGGCGACGATCGCGGCCAGGTCGCGCACCAGATCGGCGAGCGCGTCCGTCGGCTCAGCGCTCGCAACCCGGTTGGTGGGACCGAGCTTGATCCCGCGCAGCAGCACGACCTGGGTTGGCATCACCGTTCACTCGTCGATGCTCGGACAGCATGCTCGGAGAGCCCGATCCGCCGGTGCAGCGCCCGCAGTGGTGCCGGCGACCACCAGTTCCACTCGCCCAACAGCGCCATCAGCGAAGGCACCAGCGCGCTGCGGACGACGAACGCGTCGACTAGCACGGCGACGACGGCGCCGATGCCGATCTCCTTGAGGAAGATCACCTTGGAGGTGGCAAACGCCCCGATCGCGACCGCCAGCAGGGTCGCCGAGGCAGTGACGATCCGGCCGGTGCGCTGCAGGCCGAGCGCGATCGCCTCGCGATTGTCGTGGCCCGCATCGCGCGCTTCCTTGATCCGCGTCAGCAGCAGCACGCCGTAGTCGGTCGATAGCGCGAACGCCACCGCCGCCAGGATCAGGAAGTTGGTCTGTTCGATGCCACCCTGGCTGGTGTAGGCAAGCGGCCCGGTCAGGCGTCCATCCTGGAAGATGAACACGAGCACGCCGGTGGCGGTGGCGGCGGTCAGCGCGTTCATCACCAGCGCCTTGACCGGCAGCACGACGGAGCCGGTCATCAGCCACAGGATCGCGACGGTGACGACGGCCAGCACGGCCAGTGCCAGCGGGAGTCTCTGGGCGATCGCCGCCCGCTGGTCGTGGAACTGGGCGGCGGCGCCGCCGACCTCGACGGTGAATGAAGCTGGCAGCGTCTCGACTTTCGCGATCGTGCGCTGGGCGCGGAACCCGATCGGATCGCCGGCGGCCGATGCCTGCAGCTCCCAGACGCCCGAGCCGAGGTAGCGGGGTGCGGCGACCGTGGTGATCCCGGCAAGGTGGCCTAGGCGGGTGGCATACGCGGCCAGCTCGCGGGCATCCGACGCCGGCGCCCGCGCCGCGATCGTGACCGGGTTCTGATCCTGGGCGGAGAACGCACGGCTGACGACGCCGGCGACGACGCGCGCGCTCTGCGAAGTCGGCAGCACGGTCGCGTCGACCCCGCTCCAGCGGACCCCGAGCGTCGGCGAGGCGACCAGCAGCAGCACCGCGGTGGTGCCGGCGGCGACCAGCAGCGGCCGTCGCATCACCGCGTGAGCCAGCCGGTACCAGTGCCCGGTGCCGGCGGGCTCGGGCCGCGCGCGGCCGATCCGCGGCGCCAACAGCACCATCAGCGACGGCAACAGCAGCACCGAGACGGCGGCGGCGACCAGGGCGACGACGGCGCCACCGATCCCCATCGAGACGAGGAATCGCTGCGGGAACACCGTCAACGTGAGCATCGCCGCGGCGACCGTGACGGCGCTGAAGCTGACGGTCCGTCCGGCGGTGCGCAGCGTGGCGGTCAGCGCCTCGTCGACCTCGGCGCCCTCGCCCAGCTCCTCGCGGAAGCGCCAGACGAGCAGCAGGCTGTAGTCGACCGCCAAGCCGAGGCCGACGCCGATCACCAGGTTGAGCGCGAAGCTCGACAGCGCCAGCTGCGTGTTGACGATCCGCAGCACCGAGAAAGCTCCCAGCACGCTGACGCCGCCGACGGCTACCGGCAGCAGCGCCGCGATCCCGCGGAAGATCAGGAAGGCGAGCAGCGCCAGCAGCGGAAACGCCAGCAGCTCGGCAAAGCCGAGGTCCTTAGATGCCTGCGAGTCCACCTGCTTGCCGGCCACATCGGAGCCGCCGAGCAGCACGTCGTGGGGTATCCGAGCGGCGATCGCAGCGACCACGTCGTTCGCGTCGGCGCTGGCCCGCAGGCTGACCGCGAGCAGCGACTCGCGCCCGTCGCGGGAGACCAGCGGTGAGTGGTGGCGGGAGCGCGGGGCGTCGCCGGTGCGCGGGGGCGCGGCCACGTGAGCGACACCCGGAACCGTTGCGATCAGGCGGGCGACCTTTTGCACCGACGAATTAGACGGCGGTGCGGGCACCAGTGCGAGCACGCCGGGGCTCGGCTCGGCGCCGGTCACACGTTCGATCAGGGCCTGCTCACGCGAGGATGGCGAGGACGGCGCCTCGAAGCTGTTGGTTGCGTTCAACAAGCCCGTGGCCGGCCCGCCGAAGACGCCGGCGGCGACGAACAGGACGAGTCCCAGCGCGGCGATCAGCCGAGGCTTGCGAACGGCGGCGCGGGCGAGTGAGGTGAGCATGCCGGGCTCCATGAGGTGGCTTCGGAACACGTTGATCGTCGTCCAGGCGCGCGCCACGCACATCGGCGCGGCGGTGGAACCGGTCTATAACCCTGGGTCTAGAAGAGCTGCTCCTGGCCGCAGATGCGGTCGCGCTCGGCGCGGCCGGTCGCCGGCCGCTGGCCGAGCGCGACCGCCACGTCGCGGGCGATCGCGCCCTCCGAGCGTGACGCCACCAGCGGCTGCTCGATCCCCTCCACGTGCACGAGCGTGCGGCGGCCGTCGCCGCGCTCGTCGCCCTCCAGCGGGACGAGCGCGAAGACGCGGTCGGCGCGCACGAACTTGCCGTATCCGAGCGGGACCAGCTCTACGGCGGCGCGTGCCATCGCCGCGATGCTACCCGGCGAGCGCTCAAGCCGAGAATTCTGCTCGGTCTCCGGCCGAGCCCGGACCCGGGGTGAGCGATCGGCCCGTCAGCCGCGAGTGGCGCCGTCCGGCAGCCCGTTCATCAGCGCGACCATCGCGCGGTTGAGCTGTGCGCGCAGCTCGTCGCCGGGGATGTCCTCGTAGTAGTCGGCGAAGAAGATCAGCGGTCCGATCAGCGCGCCGAGGCGCACGCGGAGTGCGGGGTCGACGCTTGGGTTGGCGAGTAGCGTGGCGATCGTGGCGCCCTCGTCAGTGAGGTGGCCGCCGATCGCGGGGTCGTCGGCGAAGAGAGCGGTGAACGTGTCCTCGTTGCGCTCGAGCGCGGTCAGCAGCCGCCGGCCCCGGAGGGCGAGGTCGATGACTTGGGGGAAGGCCCGCTGCCAGGCGCCGGGATCGGTTCCGGCGACCACGAGCCGGTCGGCCATCCCCTCCTGAACTTCGAGCGCGCGGGTCACGATCACGCGGGCGATGTCCTGCTTGGTGTGGAAGTGGTAGTAGACCGCTGCCTTGGTGATCCCGAGCCGGTCGGCGATCTGGCG
>JASHQV010000125.1 GCA_030038955.1 Solirubrobacteraceae bacterium | reverse complement strand
GCGACATCGCCGATCACGTAGTTGATCGCCGCCACCTGCTGCGTCGGACGCTCCTTGCTGAGGATCGCCAGATCACCGCCGATCAGCGACGCGAACTTCTGGTTGAGCTTGACCCGGCCGACGTCGGGCGCCACCACCACCGGATCCTCCAAGCCAAGATCGGCGAAGTAACGAGTGAGGATGAACAGCGCCGTCATATGGTCGCAGGGCTTCTGGAAGAAGCCCTGAATCTGCCCCGAGTGCAGATCCATCGTGAGGATCCGGTCGATCCCGGAGGCCTCCAGCATCCGCGCCACCAGCCGGGCGCTGATCGGCTCCCGCGGAGCGGACTTCTTGTCCTGCCGCGAGTAGCCATACCACGGCGTCACGGCGATCACCCTGTGGGCCGACCCGCCGACGGCCGCGTCGACCATCACCAGCAGCTCCATCAGCGCGTCGTTAGCGCTCAGCCCCTCACTAGGGTTACCACACATCGGCTGCACGATGAACACATCGGCGCCGCGCACCGACTCCTCGAAACGGCAGTACACCTCACCGTTGGCGAACGTCTTGGTGATGACGCCGCCAAGCGTGACCCCAAGCTTGTCGGCGATCCGAGCCGCCAGCTCCCGGTTAGCCCGTCCGCAGAACAGCATCAGCCGCTTGTCGTGCTCGACGCGCAGATCGCTCGCTGAGGACGCCATCTCCAGCACGCTCATGACCTCAGCAATGGTACGCGGCGCGCAAGACAGGAGCAGCGCGTGACGGGCTCGATCCCGCTCCGAGCGCGGTTCGCCGACTCAGCCGGCCCGCTCCTCACCCCCACCCCCCGCTTCGGCCCGGGCCTGCCGGCCCTCGGCGTCCCCGTGTGCCGGCTCACGCTCAGCCTCGGACGGCGTCTTCCCGTCTGCCGGCTCACGCTCGGCCTCGGCCCGCGCCTGCCGCCGCCGGGCGTACCCGTCGACGTTGCGCTGCTGCGAGCGAGCCACCCCCGGGGAGCCGGCCAGCGCCCCGGGCGGCACCGCCTGCCCGATCACCGACCCGGCGGCCGTGTAGGCGTCGTCGCCGACCTCGACCGGCGCCACGAAGGTCGTGTCGACGCCGCCGTGTACGCGGGAGCCGATCCGTGTGCGGTGCTTGCTGAAGCCGTCGTAGTTGGCGGTGACAGTGCTCGCCCCCAGGTTCGTGTCCTCCCCAATCTCGGTGTCACCGATGTAGCTGAGGTGTGGCACCTTGCTGCCGGCACCGACCTCGGAGTTCTTGATCTCGACGAACGTGCCGGCCTTGGAGCCGGTACGCAGCACCGTTCCGGGCCGTAGGTGCGCGAATGGCCCGACGTTGACACGATCCTCGACCGTCGCCTCGCGCACGAACGAGTGCACGACCGTGCTCGCATCGCCCACGCGAGCATCGATCAGCGTCGACCCCGGCCCGACGGTGCTGCCCGCGCCGATCCGCGTGCTCCCCAACAGGCTGGTGAACGGCGCGACCACGCTGTCCTCGCCGATCTCGACGTCGACGTCGATCACGGTTGCGCGCGGCGCGTCCACGGTCACCCCGGCGAGCTGGTGGCGCTCGATGATCTGCCGCTGGGCGATCGCCCTGACGGCGGCCAGCTGGCGACGGTCGTTGACCTGCAGCGCCTCCGCCGGGTCGTTCAACTCGTAGGCCACGACGGTGTGCTCGCGCTCGCGCAGGATCGTCAGCACGTCGGGCAGATACAGCTCCCCCTGCGCGTTGTCGTCCCCCACCTCGGTGAGCGCCGCCGCCAGCTCGCGGCCGTCGAACGCGAACACGCCGGTGTTGACCTCGCGGATCTCGAGCTCTAGCTCGCTGGCGTCGCCCGCCCGCTTGCTCTCGACCACGCGTTCGACGGTCCCGTCCGGCGCGCGCACGACGCGGCCGTAGCCGCTCGGGTCACCCATCACCGCGGTCAAGATCGTCGCGGCGGCCCCCTGCCGCGCGTGCCACTCGGCGAGCCTCTGAATCGTCGTCGCCGACAGCAGCGGCAAATCGCCGTTCAGCACGATCACGGGACCGTCCGGCTGGACTAGATCGACTGCCGCTCGCACCGCATCGGCGGTGCCCCGCGGCTGCTCCTGCACGGCGATCTCGGCGCGACCCTCGACCGCCTCGCGCAGCCGTCGCTCGGCGGTGTCGACCACGACCACGCGCGCGGCACCGGCCTCCCGCGCGGCCGTCAGCGACCACGCGATCATCGGCCGCCCGCACAGCGGGTGCAGCAGCTTCGGGATCCGCGAGCGCATCCGGGTTCCCCGCCCCGCGGCGAGGATGACGACTACGGGCACGGCCACGACGAGGGCATCGTAGGTGATCGACGCGTCGCCGTTCAGTTCGGTCGATCCGTCTGCCCGTCCTCGCGGTCGCCTCGACCCCGACGGTCAGCTCGTCCGAGATATCGCGAGCGGACGCTCCGGGTCCGAAATACCTTCTGCCGGTGTGATCGCGGGTCGAAAATCGATTGATAGTCAAGCGAATTTCGACCCGCGGACGCTGATTCGGTCGAACGCGCGGATGCTCACGCGGTCGGACCCGCGAGGCGGCGGACTGGGGAGCCAGGATTCGAACCTGAACCAAGTCGTCCAAGGCGACCCGTGCTACCATTACACCACTCCCCAGTGCGTTGGGGCTGAGCCTCGTCACACGGTACATCAAGCAGGTTCGTCGCCGGATGCCGGCGTCGCGTCCTCGAACCCGCAGCTACCGCTTGCCCAGCGCCTTCGCCACCGGCCCCGCCAGCGTCGGGTCGGCGAGCGCCGCGCGCACGTCCGCGGGCCGGTGCAGCGCCCGCTCCGCCCGCAGGATGCCCAGCTCGAGGTCGGCGTCCCTGGCGGCCGCCAGTCCCATCGTCATCGCGTCGGCGCCGCGCCACAGCTGCTCGGACAGCCTGAACAGGACGGGAATCGGCCGGGCGATCGCGATCAGATAGAAGCCGCCGTCGAAGACGGGCCCGAAGACGACGTCGCAGCCCGCCCGCAGGTCGTCGAGGGCGGCATCGGCGTGGGCCGAGCGCAGCTGTGGCAGATCGGGCCAGACGATGATCAGCGGCCCCGGCCCGCGCGCGAACACGCGACCCACCGCATCGGCCAGCCGTCCGGCGATGCCGTCGCCGTTCTGGGGGAACAGGAACGCCTCCTCGCCGGCCAGCGCCCGCATCTCCCGTGCGGCGTCCGGCGGGTCATGGGCGACGTGAATCGCGCGGGGGCGCAGCTGCCGCGCCCACGCCAGTGCCTCGATCAAGAGCGCGGTCTGCAGCGCCACGCAGCCGTCCTGGCCGATCACCGGCTCGAGCGCCTGCCGAACCTGCCCCCGCCGCGGCGCCCGTGCCATCAGCAGCACCGCTGGACTCCCGACGCCGCTAGTCGCCATCGGAGCCGATCCGGAAGACGGTGCCGGCGGCGGTGGGCGGGTCAGCCGCGATCCGCGGCAGCGCCCCGCTCAGCACCTGCGCGAACGCCTCGCTGCTGCGACCCATCAGCTGAGTCAGGGTGGCTACCGGCGTCGGCTGCTGCGGCAGCACCTCGTTGGCGTAGTCGGTGACGAAGCCGAGCAGCGCGAACGGCAGCTCGAGCTCGCCGCAGAGAACGGTCTCAGGCCCGGCCGTCTGGCTCACGGCGATCACACCGCACGCCGCCAGCTGGGCGATCTCGACGGGGGTGTTGAAGCGGGGCCCGTCGACGTGGCCGTAGACGCCGCCCGCGCGGTACGCCACCGTGACCGCGCGTGTCGCCTCGATCAGCGCCGAGCGCACTCCCTCCGAATACGGCCCGCCGTGCAGGATCCAATGCGCCCGGGCGGCATCGCCCTCCTGCTCGAAGAACGTGCACAGGCCGCCGTCGGGCAGCCGGTTGGAGATGAAGTGAAGGTCGTCGAAGATCACCAGCGAGCCGAGCTGCAGCGTCGGGTCCACGGCGCCGCATACGGTGCACCCGATCACGGCGCCGGCGCCGAGCTCGCTCAGCGCCCAGATGTTGGCGCGATGGTTGACACCGCTGGACAGCCGCACATGTCCCTCCCCGTGCCGCGCGACGTGCAGCACCTCGACCCCGTCGTACGTCCCCCTGACGACCTCAACCTCGCCGTACGGCGTGCGCACCGTGGCCGGCTCGCGCCGCTCGAGCTGCGGCAGTGCGTACGTGCCGGACCCGGTGATCACGCCGATCAGCATCGGCGCGCGATGCTAGTGGGTGGATCCGCAGCTGACGAGTTCTGGCGGCCCCCGAAAGCTCCAGCTGTGGTTGCCCCAAGCCCCACAGCTGGCGGGCATCAGCGGCGCCTGACGCAAGCCCCACAGCTGGCGGGCATCAGCGGCGCCTGACGCGCACGACTTCGTGGGCCGAGCTGCGCCCCGACCGCGTCACCCACACCACCAGCCGGCGCGCATAGCGTCCATGCACCCGCACGACTCGCCTGCGCGAGCTGACGCGGCGATCGTGAACCACGACGCTCAGCCGCTCACCCCGGCGCAGCCTCGCCTTGACCACGAACACGCCACGGCGCCAGCGAGCGCGCGCCCGCGGCAGTCGCGGTGCCGTTGCCAACGCCGTCCGCTTGCTGGTGCTGCACGAGCTCGCGTGCATCGGCGCAACGTCCACCCCCGCGGGCGAGCCGTCGCTCTGCAGCGTCGCGAATGCGAACGTCTCCTCCAGGCAGCTGCCGCCGTCACCGGTGAACTCAGCCTCACCGTCGTACACCGTCGCGGGGGTCAGCACGGGCGTGATCATGACGCCGTTGTTCCACAGGTAGTCGGGGTCGTCGCCGGCCGCCTGGGCCTGGTAGGAGGTGACGATCGAGACGTCCGGCACGGCGGCGCCGGTGGCGGTGTCGGTCAGCGACCAGCTGACGGCGCGCACGCGGCCCATCCCGAGCAGGTAGAAGATCGGCTGCGGCCCGGTCGGCGTTCCCTGGCTGATCCCGACCAGCTGCTCGGGCGAGTACGGACCTTCCCCCTGCACGTCGATGCTCGGCTGCACCGCGTCCGGCCCCAGCTCCGAGTAGAACGTGTACGCGGTCGGCTGCGAGGGATCGGGCGCCTCATCGCCGAATCCCATGCACGCGATGTACGGCATCGTGCCCTCGCCGTCGAACGAGGCGTCGGTCATCGTCGCCCACCCGGCGCTGCGCGCCAGCGGGTCGTACATCAGCACCTGATGCAGCGGCGCGGCTGTCCACGGCGACGAGCCCGCCGTGAACGTCAGCGGCTCGCTGCTCCCCGCCAGCACTCGGTTCTCGGTCACCGGCTCCTGCGACTCGTCCGGACACCAGGAGCTGGCCAGGGAGTTGTCGATCGTCGTGAACGCCGGAATCCCGTTGGCCTCGCGCTGCTGGTTGAGGTAGCCGATCGCGGTCGTGGCGCCGCTCGTGTCCGGCCCGGAGGAGGCGGCCGCCGCCGTCGGCAGCACGGCCAAGCCGGCCACGACGAGGCCGACGCCGGCGATCGATCTGCATGTACCCCTCACGCTCTCGGCTTCGGGGAACTGGCGACGCGGCGTGACCTATGGCCACGCCCGTGGACGGATTACGGACCCTCGGGCTCAGTGACGGACGCGGCCGCCCTCGGCGCCCGGCTCGGTGGCGGGCCCGCGCGGCGCCGCGATCCCCAGCACCCGCATCGCCTTCAGCCCCAGCGACAGCTTCTCGCGACCGTCGCTCGACTGCACGTCGAGCCCGCTCAGCTCTCGCACCCGCTCGAACCGGTAGCGGATCGTGTGGCGGTGCGTGATCAGCCGTGCCGCGGTCGCGTTGACGTTGGCGTCGCAATCGAGGAAGGTCGCGAGCGTGCCGACCAGGTCGGTCTCGTACTGCTCGTCGTAGGCGACCAGCGGACGCACGGTCCCGTCGTAGAAGCGCTTCAGCTCGGCGGGATCGCTCATGTACGGGAGCAGCAGCTGGTAGGTGCCGGTCGCCTCGAAGTCCAGCTCGGTGACGTCAGGCTCCCCCTCGGCGACGTTGGCCGCCAGCATCGCCTCGTTGGCAGCTCGGTGGAGCTCCCGGGGGTCCTCCGCCCGGCGGCTGCGCCCGACCGTGAAGGTGAACCCAGTCAGCCCCGACTCCACCTCGCGCAGGACCGCCGCCGACACGCGCCGGGCGGCGCTGCCGTCGGTGTCCGGCGCGAGGATCACGATCGTGCCGGGGTCGCTGTCGCTGGCGGCACTGATCGCTCCCGGCGCTGCCGAGCGGGCACCCCGCCCACCGACCGTCAGCAGCCGCCGCCGCCAGTCCTCCTCGCTGGGGCTGCGGGGATGCGCGCGCACGACGATCATCGCCGACCCGTGTGCGAGGTCGATGCCCAGCTCCTTGCCGCGCGTCACGAGCTCGCCGCGATCGCCGATCTCGCGTCGCAGCAGGGCGCGCAGGAACGCCGAGGCCGCCTGCTCGGAGGCTCGTTCGGGGGCGCGCACGCGCTCGACCTCGGAGGCGATCAGCGTGCTCACCAGCTGCAGCAGCGCGCGGTCGGGAGCGGCGGCGTCGCGCGCGCGCAAGCGAAGCTGGCCGACGCTCGCGTCGGCGACCTTGAGCTCGATCCTGCTGACCCCCTCGGCGACGCGCATCAGCGCTCGCTCGTCGGCGGGCGAGCGGACCGCCACCGCCAGCACCGACGCCGAGCGGTCGAACACGATCAGGCTGGCGTCGAGCGCCCGTGCGGCCGCCCGCAGGACCTCCGGCAGGCCGGCGCCGGCCTGCACGGCATCGGTGATCTCGGCCAGCGCACCGAGATCCGGCGGGCCGCCGGACACTTCACCGCCGACGGGTGAGCGTTCGAACGCGGACAACGAGTCAGGGCCGGCTCAAGGGTTCACGGCAGAATTAGTGGCTGAATCTGACGAGTGACTGGACGTGACTGACGCTGTCCGTGGGATGAGTCGATGCCGAAGCATCGGCGATTCTCACGGGCGGCGCCAGGCGCGTCCAGACGCCGTCAGAGACGTCAGTAATTCTGTCGCGAGCCCTAGGCTCCTCGTCGTGAGCGCCACCGAACATCAGAACACCCGGGGCCACTCGACGACGATCACCGCTCCGAGCACCACGCCCACTCCGACCAGCGCCGCCAGCACGTACCCCGACAGCACGACCGCGACCACCCGCTCCCAGGCGCGGCGGTAGGCGGTCACGGCGGGTGCCACGACCAGCGCGATGAACGCGGCCAGCCCGAGCACGGCGCTGCAGGCGCCGACCAGGTAGGTGAGATGCGTGTCGCTCATCGCCCCAATTGTGACGAATCCGCGGTCAGATCTACGGCAGCTGCCGCGGCACCGCCTCGTTTCGACGAGCCGGCTCCGAGACGGTGGCGCCCGCGTGCAGTGGACGCAGCGTCGTGACGGCCGCCGCGGCCCGCTCCCGCGCGTGCTCGCCCCACCACAGCCCCACCACGGTCGGCCCCGAGCCGCTGACCAGCGCCCGATCGGCTCCGCACGCTCGCACGTCGGCCAGCGCCGGCTCGATCGCCGGACACAGCGAGATCGCCGCCGCCTCCAAGTCGTTGGCGATCAGCTCGTCGGGCGGTCGCCGCGCGCCGCTCAGCGCGAGCCGCAGCTGCTCGTGTCGCCGCGTCAGCTCGTCGGCGCGGCGGGGCAGCCCGAGCCGGTCGGCCTCGGCATAGACGACCGGAGTCGACAGGGTCGCGGGCACGGGCACGACCGCGAACGCGTGCGCGGCCAGCGGCGGGAAGCGCTCCACCAGCTCGCCGGCGCCGGTGCCGAGCCCGACCCCCGGCTCGAGCTGGGCCGGGACGTCGGCGCCGAGCTCACGTGCCACCCGCGTGAGCGTCTCCGGCGCGACCGGGGCGACCGCGGCCA
>JASHQV010000124.1 GCA_030038955.1 Solirubrobacteraceae bacterium | reverse complement strand
GCCCGGTTCTGAGGGGACGTCTACGATGAGCATCAGCCACCGGCTCGGGTCGAAGTCACGGCGCCAGTAGCGGTCGCGTCCCGCGTGCGGATCGACACCGCGGTAGTCGGGCGCGGCGGCGACCGTTTCGAGCACCGCTTCGCGATGAGGCGCGAGCTCATCGCGCTCGTCGAGGATGTGCTTCCAGCCGGCGAGGTCGAGCGCGACATGATGGCCCTCGGGATCGACCGCCTCGGAGGCAGTCACCTGGCCGCCGGGGAAATCTCCCTATTCGTAGGGTTGGAGATTCAGCGCCTGGATCGCACCTAGGGGGTCGCCGGTTCGAGTCCGGCTAGCGCCACTAAAAAGTCGGCAAGGACCGGGCCTTTTTGCTTGGCTGGTCCCGGGTGGGGTGCCGGGCCGACAATGGTTTGTACAGGGCGGCGCCGGTCAGCCGTTGTGCGCGCCACAGGAGGCTACCAGCCGTCCGCTCCGGCAATCCCTCGCATCTGGGTATGGGTACCGGCGAGTACAGGTTCAGTGGTGGCATCAGCCAACCTATTGTCGCGACCGGCTCCGCTGAGTTCAAGTGCATAGTGCACGATCCAGGCTAACGGCGCCCGTCGGGCTCACGACGTGCCGCCATCCTCGGCGCCGCCCTTGCGCAGACGGCGCTCTGAGGCTTCGCGCAGACCCTGCATGTAACCCAGCGCGTGGAGCCTGGCGAGCAGCGCGTACGCGGGATCCTCATTGCTCTCTTCTGCGAGCGTTGGCACGTGATCGGCGCGCAGGACTCCGTCGAACTCGAAGCTGTGCCATGCGTCCATGCACCCCAACATGTCAGTCATGCCCTCGTCGTGAAACGTCTCCACGAAGTCGTCGGCCGTGCCGCGTACGTCTCGGAAGTGTCCGAACGCGATCCGGCCCTGACCACCGAAGTAGCGAATCACCGCTGGAAGGTCGTCGCAGAAGAGGGTGAAGTTGCCTTGGCAGAGGCAGATCGCGTTGGCCGGGCTGTCGATGATCTCCATGGCCCGCTCGAATGCCTCAACATTGATCATGATCCGCGAGATGTCGCGCAACCTCGGAACCGGCGGATCATCGGGATGGAGAGCCAGTCGTACCCCGGCGCGCTCGGCGACCGGAACGACACGGCGCAGGAAGTACTCGAGCGTCTCCCACAGGTAGTCGGCGTCGACCGCTCCGGCCCACGTCGGGTTGGTAGGCCCGACGTCAGCTAGGCGGAATCCAGTGACCAGCGCACCGCCGCGGCCCGGCACCGTGATCGAGCTGCGGTACCAGTTCACGCAGGCCATCCAGTTGTAACAGAGCATCGGTATCCCGAGGGTCCCGAGGTTGCGGACCAGCGTGCAGAACGCCTCGATCTCCTCCTCGCGCCCCGGCAGCCCGAGCCGCGCCTGATCCATGGGCGGGAAGTCCTCCACGCCGACCACGGTCAATCCGGCCGATGCATAGCGCTCCTGAAGCCGAGCCAAGGGCGCCAGGTCCCATGGACGGTCCCCCGTGTTGTCGTGGATACGGTCCGGGGTACGATCGAGCTCGGTGATCACCTGATCCACCCCGACCTGGCGGATCGTGCGCCAGAACGGGATCAGGTAGGGCTTGAAGTACTCCGCGAAGGCAAGCATGCCGCTCTATGCATCGCCGCGGTGATACCGCGAGCTTCCTGCCGGGGTTGAGTAGGTGCTTCGGATCGAACGCATCCTTGATCTGCCTTGTCGGTCGACTGCTGCTGTCGAGGAATTGGCGTATGAGGCGACCCGCCCAGCGCCCTCGAGCGGCTATGGGGGGAGATCACCCGGGTCACATAAGTAGCCTGACCAATTGTACTGTCCAACTGGTCATGATAATACTAACGAGACATGGCAAGATCCGTCGTCGACCAGGCGACCGACCAGCTCCGAGAGCTGATCGCGCGAGGTGCCTACCAACCTGGCGATCGGCTGCCCGCCGAGCGGGAGCTGGCGGAAGGGCTCCGGGTCTCCCGTCCGACCGTGCGGGAAGCCGTTCGCCGTCTGACCGACGCCGGGCTGCTCCGGCCGCGCCGTGGCTCGGGCACGTTCGTGGCCGATATCGACCTCGATGCGGTTTTCGCCCTGCGGCTTCGACTCGAGCCCTATGCGGCTCAACTCGCCGCCGACAACCGCACCGAGGCGGACCTTCGCCGCCTAAGGTCACTCGTCAGGCAACTACGGGCCGAGACCGAGAAGTCGGACGCGTACGCGGAGAGCGACGCCCAGATATACCAGGTGGTCATTGACGCGGCGGCCAACCCTATCCTCGCCGACATCCTCCTCCGGCTGCGCGACCTCACCAAGGCCGTCACACCGATCGATGCCTCGATTCGCGCCGGCAATCTGCGTCACATGCGCAAGCTGGCGCGCGCGATCGAGGACGGTGACGGTGTCGGGGCGGCAGCTGCGATGGAGGATCACCTCAGTGAGCTGCGGGAGGTCGCGCATGCGTGGTGGCAGCAGTTCCCGCGGGACCGTCGTGTGACCGGGATATCGCCCGCCGCATAGAGACTCCATCGCCGCTCATAGCCAGTCGGTGGGTTCTCGGCGAGGTAGCTACGAAATCGCTCGATGGTGAGGCGGACACCCTCCGCGAGCGGCGTATCCGGCAGGAGCTCGAGGCTCCCGTCAGTCTCGACCGAGACACGAGGCGGAAACGGGAGCTGCGTATAGTCGAACGTCACGCGCCCGGCCACCTCCGGCACCGCCATCTCGATCGCCGTGACGATCTCTCGCGTGGTCACGGCGCTGCCGGCGAGGTTGATGACGGCGGCGCCACGGTACGTGCTGCATGATGCATTGATGGAGCTTGTGGGATGTCGGCGACCTATTGCATGTGCGACTGCCCGCCATAGCCGATGTGACTGGACTCGTCGGCCACGGCTGCGAGCATTGCCCGCGTGGGCTCGGAAGTGATGCCCTGGTCGCGCCTGGGGCCATAGACGACATACGGACGAAGTCCGTAGCTCGCCACACCGTCATCGGCCCGGTAGACATGTGCTGATCCCTCGTTCGCGCGCTTGTACACCCCGTAGTGAGTCTGGGCGTGGCCGGCCTGAGCAATTGACGCGGACTCGTCGTCACCGTACGCGCCGACGGAGCTCCGGACGGCGATGTTGGGTGGTAACCCAGCGCAGCCATCGCCCGCTCCACCGGCAACCGAGTCTCGTCCCCCATCAACTCGCAGCGCTTGTTGATGACGTTGGATACCGTCTGGGTGGACACCCCAGCGCGGACGGCCACGTGGCGCATCGTTAGCTTCCGCGGCTGTCCAACCTTCCCGCAGTCACTTCGCGACCTCTCTCTTGATCTATCAAGATCGGATATACTTAAGAGACGCAGTCGGTGAGAGATCCATTGTCCGGCGACGTAAGATGTGGTGCGCGTATGAAACGTCTCCGACAGAGCAAGCTTCACGAACAGCTGAGTGCCAGTTTCTGTCGCGAGATCGTTTCGGGTCGCCTGGCGGTTGGGTCGCTCCTCCCGTCTGAGCCCGAGCTCATCGCGACCTACGGTGTCAGCAAGACCGTCGTGCGAGAGACAGTCCAAGTCCTCGACCGGCTGGGGCTGGTACGCCTCCAGCATGGGAAGCGAAGCGTGGTGAGGCCCGAGGCGGAGTGGAACATCCTGAGCCCGCTGGTGCAGGTCTCCTACCGGGAAGAGGGACTGGCGAGGGGGTTGCTGGAAGAGCTGTATGCGGTGCGCTTCATCCTCGAGCCGAGCGCCGCGCGCTGGGCCGCTGAGCACGCTGATCCAGCGCAGAACCAGGAGCTTAAGGCCGTGGTGAACTCGATGGAGCTGGCGCTTCAGTCGCCACATGACCGCAAGGCCGAGTTTCTCGCCCATGACCGCCAATTCCACCTGCAGGTGGCCGAGCTGGCCGGAAACGCTGTTCTATCGGCGATCATCCGCGACATCCGTGGGCTCCTGACTGCCACCTGGTCGGCCACCGAGCCCTCCCGGCAGGCGTTGGAGACCGTGCTCCAGCAGCATTCCGCGATCGCCGAGGCCATCATCGCCAGAGAGGCTGACCGAGCCGAGCTGGCGATGCGAGAGCATCTGGACTGGGCGGCGAGCATAGACGCTAGCGGAATCGCGTGAGCCGCCCGTCTGCGGCGTCCCCGGCTAGAGGTCCTTCCCACGGTCGGAGTCGGCGGTCTGCTGTCGATCGACTTCAGCCGCCCAGCTGAGGTGGTCTCGCATCGCAGCCTCGGCCTCCTCCGCGTCTCCGTGCTCGATCGCCTCGGCGATGCGGTTGTGGTCCCGCAGCGCCCGCTCGTTGTACTCGGGGGCTGAGGTCGTGATCGCCCAGCTGGTGCTGATGACTTCATGGATGTCGTTCAGAACCGCCTGGAGCACACGGTTTCCCGCACCGCGAACGACCGTGGTGTGGAACTCGCGATCGAAGGCGACAAAGCGACGTTCATCGCCTGCGGATGCTGCGGCCTCCATCCGCCCGACCCACCCCCGAAGCTGGTGTCGTGCGTCCTCGGGAGCGATGTCCGCCATCCAGCGCGCTGCCTGCGGCTCGAGCAGCAGGCGTACCTCGTAGAGGTCTTGCACCATCGGCCAGGCCAGCCCCTCGCTGCAGTAGGCTGCCAGGACAGTCGCATTGAGGATGTCCCACTCAGAGGGAGGGTTGACGACCGTCCGCTTGCCGTGCTGGATGCTCAGCATCCCAGCCAGCGCCAGCAGCTGGAGTGCCTCGCGCACGACGGTCTTGCTCACGTCCACGCTGGTGACCAGAGTCGTCTCGGAAGGGAGTGGCTCGCCCGCGGGCAGACGCCCGGACACGATGTCCGCGGCAATCTGATCGGCGAGTTGCTCGTGGAGCTTCTGCGGCCGCGGCTGTACCGACGGTGTCGGTATGTGCGCGAGACCGTCAGTGCCGTTACCGCGCCTACCCGGAGTCGACTGGATGGATTCCGTCAGAGGAGTGTGGCGAACCGTCAACCTCGCACCCGGTTTCCGTGTTCAGACCGGATATGCACGCAGAGGCGATATCCCCGCACGCAACGAGTTCAGGTCGACTGGGAACCCGATCCCGGGTTCGTCAGGCGGCCGAATGCGTCCGTGGGGATCAATTCCCGGCTCTACTTGGATCGGATTGCTCAGGACCATCGCCTCGTAATAGGTGTTGTTGCGTAGTGCGGCAGCCAGATGCAGGTTGGGCAGTCCGCCTCCGTGCACCTCCGCCGACATCTGGAAGCAGTCTGCGAGGTGTGCGACACGGAGCGATCCGGTTACCCCGCGGAAATCGACTCCCGTGCGGAGCATGTCGGCCGCCCCCGCCAGCACGAACTCACCGGCAGTGTAGTGACACCCATCAACAGTTTCAGCCGCCAGGACCGGAATATCGAGTGCGTCACATAGGCCACGGTAGGCGGAGATGCTGAACTCGCGCAGAGGCTCCTCGTACCAGCGATATCCCGCCTCCTCGCACGCGCGACCGACATACAGCGCCTCGTACGGGTCGAAGCCGGCGGAACCGTCGTACATCAGGTCGATCTCGGGGCCGACGTGGGCACGCAGTGCCTGACAGAGGTCTGCATCCCGCCGCTTGTTGCCCCAGGCGTGGAGCTTGATCGCCTTGAAGCCGAATTCCAGGCACTGGTCGGCCACCTCCAGGAACTCCTCGGTGGTGGCGAATGTGGCTGTGCTCGCATACGCCGGCACGGCGTCCCGGCAGCCACCAAGAAGGACGTGGAGCGGCAGCCCCGCAGCCTTGGCGGTAATGTCCCACAGCGCCGTGTCGGCTGCTCCGAGCACGTAGATCGGGAGCTCCTCGATCCGGTCCAGCTCCCAAACCAGATGCCAAAGTAATTCCTTCTTGAGCGGGTCCTGCCCCATCAGCAGCGGACGGAGGCAGCGCTCAATCAGGTCGACGGCGATCGCACCTCGGTCGATGTAAGTGTAGCCGTCGAGGTCTTCGTCGGTGGCAATGCGCAGCCACGTGATCTGATACTCGTCCGGACTGCTGGGTAATCCGTCGCGCCAGGAGTATGGCGTCATCACAGGCTCGACGACCGGGTACGCCTCGACTGCAGTAATCCTCATGTCACTCCCTTCACGTTGGGTACCCGCGTCTCATCGCAGCTCGACCGAGGGGTCAGGTGAGATCGGCCCACAGCCGGCGTCCGAGGCGACGAGCAGGCCGGCAATCTCAGAGAGGGTCTCGTCATCCAGACGCACCGACGCCGCCCGCATCCACTGCTGGAGCTGGCGTGGGGTCCGCGCGCCGAGGATCGCACCGGTGATGCCGGGCCAGGCGAGCACCCAGGCGGCGGTGAGCTCCGCGAGCGTGAGTTCGAGGCGGGCGGCAACGTGGGCGAGAGCCGCGACGAACTCGAGATTGCGGCTGAGCGCGGGTTCACAGAAGACCTCCTCGCGTTCCAGGCGCACATCGCCGGGCGCCAGCCTCGCCACGCGCTCACGGGTGTATGACCCAGCCAGCAGCCCAGACTCCAGCGGGCTATAGGCGAGCACCGCGGTGCCGTGATCGCGGCACCATGGGATCAACTCAGCGCCGGCATTACGTCGCAGCAGCGAGAACGGCGGCTGGAGCGTGTCCACGTGACGAATCCGCTCGCACGCCTGGAGCAGTTCCACGTCGAAGTTAGACACGCCGATCCAGCGAGTCTTGCCCTCGTCGACCAACTCGGCAAGCGTCGCCCACGACTCCTCGATCGGAGTACCATCAGTCGCAGGCCAGTGAACCTGGAGCAGGTCAAGCCGGTCGATCCCGAGGCGTCGGAGAGACTCCTCGACTTCCCGGCGGATGCTGCGTGGTGTGAGGATCTCCTTCGGCTGCACCGCCGCCGACTCCCAGATGATGCCGCACTTTGTGAACACCATCGGACGTTCCTCTGCCGTGACGGCCGCGAGGTACCGGCCGATGATCTCCTCGGCGTGGCCGAGGCCGTAATAGGGCGCGGTGTCGATCCAGCCGATGCCGGCGGCCGCGGCGGCCTCCATCGTCGCGATCGAGGCGCGGTCCTCCTGTGAGCCGAGCGAGGCCGGCCAACCCGTCCCGCCCATCGCCCAGCTGCCCAGCCCGATCGGACTGATCATTTCCCCATCGAGCGGCGCAGCCGTCACAGTGCTCCCATCAGTCCGTCACCGCCGTCGACGCGCAGCGAGACGCCGGTCACATGTAAGGCATCGGTCAGGAACAGCACCGCGTGCGCGATGTCCTCCGCGGTCGCAATCCGCCCCAGCGGGTTGGTGAGCGTGTAGTCGTGAATGACCTCGTCGGCCGTCTCCCCGTAGGCACCCCGCGTCAACGGCGTGTCCACGCCGCCCGGACACACCATATTCACGCGCACGCGTCGGGAGGCCAGCTCCGCGGCGAGGCAGCGACCGAGGCCGATCAAGGCGATCTTGCTGGCGGCATACACGGCGGCGCCGGGGTGGGCCAGCAGACCTGAGTCGGACGCGGTGATGACCACGGCACCGCCGTCACGCACCGACGGGATCGCGGAACGCAGCGTGTTGAAGGTGCCCTTGACGTTGACGTCGAGGATCCGCTCCGCTAACGCTGGGGACGTCTCCGTGAAGGGGCGCTCGGGCGGGCAGATGCCAGCGTTGGCGTGGACGGCATCCAGGGCGCCGAACCGATCGACCGCGCGCGCGACCAGCGCGTCCGTCGCCGTCGAATCGGTCAGATCGACCGGAAGAGCGAGGTGCTCGGCCGGATCCGCCAGGCTTGTCGCGATGTCCTCGAGGCCCTCGGCGTTCAGGTCGGCGAGAACCACTCGGTCGCCCCGGGCCGCAAACGCGCGTGCCGTCGCCGCACCGATCCCCGACGCCGCTCCTGTGACCAGCACGACCTGACCACTACCCATTCACGTCTCCTTTGCCTGGACTCGACGAGACTGCATCAGCCCGACCATCAGCCGATGGCCTTTCCGGTTTGAGGATCGAAGAAGTACATGGCGCTCGTGTCGACCGAGAGACAGATTGCCTCGCCAGGTGCTGATCGCGTTTGGTGCGATACGCGCGCAGCCCAGACGCCCCGGTGAGACACGAGCTCGGTCTCCAGCGGAGGCGCGGCGAACACGATGTCGGTCTCGGCTCCGAGTGCCTCGACGACCGCGACATCGACGTTCATCTCGGCCTGCTGCTGTGCCTGATCGCCGTTTGCCGCCGCGAAGTCCGAGGGGCGGATGCCGATAATCACATGCTTGCCGAGGTAGCGGCTGAGCGCCGGGCGCCCCGATCCGAACTCGCTTGGGAGCTCGAGGCGGTGCGAGCCAAACACCACCGCAAGACCCGAGTCCCGGATAAGCTCGGCGGTGGCGAAGTTCATCGGCGGCGAGCCGATGAACCCGGCCACGAAGACGTTGACTGGCTCCTCGTAAAGCGCCTGCGGTGCATCCACCTGCTGCAGTTGGCCATCCTTCATCACCGCCACCTGCTGCCCGAGGGTCATTGCTTCGACCTGGTCATGGGTCACGTAGATGGTCGTCCTGCCAAGCCGCTGATGAAGCGTCGCGAGCTCCGCGCGGAGCTCGACCCGGAGCTTCGCGTCCAAGTTCGACAGGGGCTCATCCAGCAGGAAGGCCTGCGGCTCTCGCACCATCGCTCGCCCCATGGCGACGCGCTGTCGCTGGCCGCCGGACAGGGCGCCAGGCCGGCGTTCCAGCAGATCCTCCAGTCCGAGCACGCGGGCGACCGCCTCCGCTCGCCTGTCGCGCTCCTTGCGCGGGACCTTGCGCAGACGTAGGCCAAAGCCAAGGTTCTCGCGTACGGTCATGTGGGGGTAGAGCCCGTAGCTCTGGAACACCATCGCAATATCGCGGCTCTTCGGTGGAAGCTCGTTGACCACACGATCGCCAATCTGGATCGTCCCGGAGCTGGGCCGCTCCAGCCCCGCCACGAGCCGTAGCGCCGTGGTCTTCCCGCACCCCGAGGGGCCGACGAGCACCATGAACTGACCATCCGGAACCTCAAGGGAGAGGTCGGTGAGCGCCTCTGCCCCATTGGGAAACCGCTTGTGCACTGAGTTGAGAACGATATTGCTCATCGTCATTTGGTCCTTGATCTGTTGTCGCACCCACGCAACGTCTTCGTTGCCGCGTACGCAGGGATCGGGATGGACGCTCACAACTGACGGATCGGCCTCTCCGTCGGCGGCCAGCTTGACAGCGTCGCCAAGATACCATATGTTCTGCTCTTTGGGAGATCATCTCAGTTGGTGACCTGGAGAGGAGAGAACAGATGAGCGGTCGCACCATCGCAGTGCTGCGACTCCGGCGCCTGGCGGCCCCAGGGTTGGCGTTGTTGTTGACGGCAGCTTTGGCCGGCTGCGGGTCCTCGGGTTCTAGTGCCGTTTCCGCAGGGCCCACCAAGGCCTCGGGATCCGCCTGCGCGGCCAAGTCGGGCGCCTCCGACAAGGGCAAGGTCACCCTCACGATGTGGGACTGGGGGAGCCCCAACGCGGCAATCGCCGACCTCGTCAAGGAGTGGAACAGCACACATCCCGACATCCAGGTCAAGCGGATCGTGCAGCCGTTCAATACATACTTCACCCTCGAGCGCACGGCGATGACGACCAAGCAGGGGCCGGACATCGTCGAGAACTACACGTCCCCGTTCCTCTTCAGCTACTACGAAGGCTTGGACAATCTCGCCGGTTGCTTCACGTCCCAGCAGCGATCGTCACTCACGCAGTGGAATCTGGTCAGCTACGGGCTGAGTAACAGTGGCGCGCCGTATGCTATGCCGTGGGGACAGCAGAACGTTGTCTTCTATTACAACAAGGCCGACTTCAAGAAGGCGGGGTTGAACCCGAACCAGCCGCCGACGACATGGGCCCAGCTCGTGAGCGACTGTGCCGCGCTGAAGAGTCATGGCATCGTCCCCATCTCGGCAGGGTGGAAGGACGGGTACTACGCCGAATGGTTTGCCAGCGTGTGGGCCCCACAGCTGATGACCCCAAGCCAGCAGGTGGCATTCATCCGCCACCCACAATGGACCAGCAAGCCAATCGAGACAGCGCTCTCCTATATGCGCCAGCTGTCCCAGGACGGTTACATGACGCCGGGCGCTCTGGGTCTGACTCTGTTCCCGCAGGCCGTGGACAACTTCCAAGCCGGCAAGGGCGCGATTTTCCTCGGCCTCTCGGCGAACAACGCCAACTTCTCTCAGTTCGCGTCAATGGGTAGTAACCTCGGTACTTTCCTGCCGCCCGTCCTCCCGGGCGCGCTCTTCAAACAGCCGGAGATGGAGGCCGAGGGAGGTGTGTCGTGGGGCATCACCAAATGGTCACCTCATGCGGCACAGGCTCTCCAGTTCATCAAGTTCCTCGCCACCCAGAGCAGTCAGGCCACGGCATTCAAGGCGAGTGCGTTTGTGCCCAACGACCCGCTGACTTCGGTGATCGCTCCGAACGCAGCCGGCTCTCAGATCATGAGCTGGGTCCACAGCGCCAAGCAGTACCTGGGAGTCGTGGACATCGGCTTCTTGGCCAACGTCGAACCTGCATATGACCGGACCATTCCGGAGATCATCAGCGGTACCCTGACGCCGCGGAGCGCAATGCAGCAGGTCCAGTCGGCCCAGGAGCAGGCGCCTCCCATCCCTGGCGTTGGGTGAGACGGTGTCAGCGTAGCCACGGTCTAGGTCCGTGATCTGTCATCAAATGGACACCTGATGGCTCCACGTGGGAGGTCCCGGATGGGTCATCAGGACGCCGAAACCGGCCAGGCCAGGGCCGAGGGTCGGGCAGTGTGGGAGTGCCAGGAGCGATGACGCATCAGGCGCTCCCCTCCGTGCCCGACCAGACCATCACCGAATCCTCACTGACGGACTGGACGGCGCGGACACTCGAGGCGGCGGGCTTGCGGCCAGAGGATGCGCGCACCGTCACCG
Source organism: Solirubrobacteraceae bacterium (assembly GCA_030038955.1). Lineage (GTDB taxonomy): Bacteria > Actinomycetota > Thermoleophilia > Solirubrobacterales > Solirubrobacteraceae > Palsa-465. The sequence continues at coordinate 1,777 of JASHQV010000124.1, read as the reverse complement.
ACAGCCTGCTGTTTGCCGACGGGCGTGGCGTCACGACCCATGGAGTCGCGCGGCTGCCGCTCTATGTTCGGAGGATCGCCGAGGGCGGGATCAGGGTCGACGGACGCCCGGTAGAGGTGGTCAACAGAGGCGCGGTGGGTGTGATCGACGGGTGTGACGCTCCAGGCGCCGTAACCGCCGTCCTTGCCACGCGCACTGCGGTCTCGAGGGCCCGAGAGCATGGCGTCGGGCTGAGCCTCGCCCGTGCTGTCAACGATATCGGGGCGGTGGGTTACTACGCGAGCCTGGCGGCGCGTGAGAACTGCATCGGCTTCGTTGCTTGCAACACCGACGCGGTCATGTGCGCGCCGGGCGGTGCCGTTCCCGTCCTTGGGACGAACCCGCTCGCCATCGCGGTTCCCGGCAGCTATGCGCTGCTGGACATGGCGACCAGCGCGACGGCCTATGGAAAGATCGTTCGAGCGCGTGACGAGGGACGACGGATCCCGGATGATTGGGCGGTCGATGAGCTCGGACAGCCAACCACAGATCCAAGAAGTGCGCTCCAGGGCGCACTGATGCCGGCGGGTGGGCCCAAGGGGTTCGGCCTGGCCTTCATGATCGATGTTATGGCCGCACTGGCCGGGGCAACCACGAGTCCGTTCATCCCGCCGTTCGATTCCGCGACGGAAACGCCGCAGGACCTCGGTGTGATCGTCGTTGCTATTTACTCGGTTGGTCTGACCGACCCCGAGGACTTCCAAGAGCGGGTCGCGTCGCTCATCGACGCGGTGCATGCCAGTGGAGACGGCGACGGAGCGCGAGCGTTCGTTCCCGGCGAACTAGAGTTCTCCCTCGCTCAGGCGCTCGAGGGGCGAGTGCCACTGCGACGTGACTTGGTCGATTCGCTCTGCGAGCTCGGTGAGACGCTCGGCGTGCGGTTTCCGCTTGACGAGCTGGAATCGCCTCAGGAAGGCGGGACCCTGACCGGAGGGCTCGCTGCATCATGAGCGCGACGCCACCGCTGACGTACTCCGCGACCTCCCTGGAGAACGTGGCGCCGGCCGCAGTAGAGGATCAGGGACCACCTCCCGCAGGGCGTAGGTGGTGGGGCGGCGTACGTCGTGCGGTCAATGAGATCCCATTCCTGCTCCCGGTCGTGGCTTTGATCGGACCGCTGATCCTGGCGCCCACCGTAGTCGCCATCGTGCACTCTTTCACCCAGTGGAACCCTGGCTATCCGAGCCCGTTCATCGGGTTCCAGAACTATTCGGAGCTCGTGAACTCTCCAGTCTTCTGGCAGATCTTGAAGAACGAGGGGATCCTCCTGCTCGGCGTGCCATTTTGGATTGCGATCCCTCTCGCGTTGTCGTTCCTGCTCTACGAGAAGGTTCCGTTCAGCGGCCTGTTCCGGGCGGTGTTCTTCTTCCCGGCCACCGCGTCTCCGGCGTTGATCGGGATTCTGTTCACGCTGATCCTGGGTCCCGAGGGACCGCTGACCGCCTTCCTCCACAGCCTCGGCTGGCATTCGCCGCCGGATTGGCTCGTCGACGCTAGCCTGGTCAAGCCCGTCCTAATCGTGGTTGTCGGCTGGGCCACCGTCGGAACCGGGATCATCATCTTCTCAGCCGGGCTCTCAGCCATCCCACCCGAGCTCTTCGAGGTGGCCGAGATCGACGGGGCCGGGTGGTGGCAGCGACTCCGGTTCGTCGTGTTGCCATCGCTGCGGCGGTTGGTCGAGCTGTGGGGAGTCATCCTACTGATCACGGTGTTTGTGGCCATGTTTCCCTGGGTTTAC
>JASHQV010000002.1 GCA_030038955.1 Solirubrobacteraceae bacterium | reverse complement strand
GCCGAGTTCGTCGCCGCCGAGGAGATGGCTCGGCACCGTGGCTACTGGTGGTCGCCGGCCGGCGACGCCTTGCTGACCACCCGCGTCGACGAGTCGCCGGTGCAGGAGCTGTGGATCGCCGCGCCCGCGGAGCCCGAGTCACCGGCGCGAGCGGTGCGCTACCCACCGGCCGGGACCGCGAACGCCCGCGTCGAGGTGCACGTGGTCGGCCTCGAGTCCGGCTCACGCACGCCGGTCAGCTGGGATCAGCAGGCGTTCCCATACCTGGCTGCCGCGCACTGGGACGAGCGCGGACCCCTGATCGCTGTCCAGAGCCGGGACCAGCGCCGGCTGCTGACGCTCGCGGTCGACCCCACGAGCGGGCACACCTCGACGCTCGCCGAGCAGTCCGATCCCGACTGGGTCGAGCTCGTCAACGACCTCCCCCGCCGGCTCGACGACGGCCGGCCGGTCACGGTCGGAGGCGACCGAGCGGCGCCCGCCCTGGTGGTCGGCGAGCAGCCCGTCACCCCCGACGACCTGGAGGTGCGGCAGGTGCTGGATGTGCGCGCTCGCCGCGTGCTGTTCACGGCCAAGCCTGAGCCGACCCAGGAGCACGTGTACAGCTGGGAGGACGGTGCCGACATCGAGCAGCTGACCACCGAGCCGGGCGTGCACACGGCCGTGGCCGGCGGCGGCCTGCAGGTGCTCGGCCACACGTCGCTCGACCACGCCGGGACGCGATGGACGGTCGGCGAGCACGTGTTCGCCTCGGAGGCCGAGTCGCCGCTGCTCACCCCGGAGGTGCGGATGCTGACGCTCGGCGAGCACGAGCTGCGCGCCGGGCTCCTGTTCCCAACCGGGCACCAGCCCGGCGTGCCGCTGCCGGTGCTGCTGGACCCCTACGGCGGACCGCAGTTCCAGCGCGTGCTCGCCAACCGCGACCGGTGGCTCGAGTCGCAGTGGCTAGCCGACCAGGGGTTTGCCGTGCTGGTCGTCGACGGGCGCGGCACGCCGGGGCGCGGTCGCTCGTGGGCGCGCGCGGTGCGCGGCGACCTTGCCTCGCCGGCGCTCGAGGATCAGGTCGAGGCGCTGCACGCCGCCGCCGCGCTGATCGGAGAGCTCGACCTCTCCCGCGTGGCGATCCGCGGCTGGTCGTTCGGCGGCTACCTGGCGGCGCTGGCGGTGCTGCGCCGCCCGGAGGTGTTCCACGCGGCCGTCGCCGGGGCGCCCGTCACCGACTGGCGGCTGTACGACACCCATTACACCGAGCGCTACCTCGGGGTCGATCCCGACGGCGCCGACGCCGCCGCCTACGAACGCTCGTCGCTGCTGGCCGACGCCGCCTCGCTGCGCCGGCCGCTGCTGCTGATCCACGGGCTGGCCGACGACAACGTGCTGGTCGCGCACACGCTGAGGCTGTCGCAGCGACTGCTCGAGAGCGGGCGTCCGCACAGCGTCCTGCCGCTCAGCGGGATCACGCACATGACCCCGCAGGAGCTGGTCGCCGAGAACCTGCTCGAGCTGCAGGTGGAGTTCCTGCGCCGGGCGCTCGCGCCGGGCGCGGGACAGAGCCAGCGCTGAGGCTCACTGCGCAGAGGGCGGGTGCTGGAGGCGATTGCTCGCCTCCAGCACCCGCCCCAGCCCGTGCGTGGTCCCCGGCCCGGTCATCGGCAGGATCAGCGTGGCGATCCCCACCGCCCGGGCGCCGCCGTCCGCCTGCTCGTGATCGCCGACCATCAGCGTGCGCGCCGCCGGCGTCCCGAGCTGCGCCAGCGCCGTCCGGAAGATCGCTGGCTCGGGCTTGACGCAGCCGACCTCGAATGACAGCGTGCAGCTGCCGGTAAGCGTGCCGAGGCCGTGGTGGCGGAGGATCGGGCGGATGTCGAAGCCGACGTTGCTGACCACGCCAACCCGGACCCCTCGTCGCACGATCTCCGCGACGGTCTCGCCCGCGTCCCGGTAGGGCACCCAGCCGTCCGGCTCGAGGATCTGCTCGTAGACCGCTGCCGGCAGCGACCGCGGCTGCGGACGGTGGACCGTCTCCAACAGCCCGACGTAAGCGCGCCGGTGGTTGTCGGGCGACAGGTCGCGCCGCTCGTAGAGCTCGACCAGCTCGTCGGGCACGTGCCGCGGGTAGGGCGCTCCCGGGATCCCCGCCGCCACGTAGGCGTCGGCGAGCTGCGCCAGCTCTGCGGCCGTCAGGCTGAGGCCGGCACGCGCGGCCGCGCGGGCGAGCAGCTCCGCCGCCGGGCGCGGCACCATCAGCGTGCCCGCAAAGTCGAACAGCACGCCAGTGACCTCCATGTCGGTGGAAGGCGGCGCGGGCATCAGCCGCAACACAATAAGGTGTCGGGCGCCGTGAGCCTGCCCGAGCCCAGCGACTCGACCGCCGCCCTCGTCACCGGCGCCTCGTCGGGGATCGGCACGGAGATCGCCAGGGAGCTGGCGAGCCGCGGGCACAACCTCGTGCTGGTCGCCCGCCGGCACGAGCGGCTGTCGGCGCTGGCGCGCGAGCTGGCATCCGAGCACGGGGTCCGGGCGGAGCCGGTCACCTGTGATCTCGCCAAGCCGGCCTCGCGCGGACGCCTGCCGGGGCGGCTCGAGCAGCTCGGGCTGACGGTCGAGGTGCTCGTCAACAACGCCGGGTTCGCGACCGGCGGGCCGTTCTACGCCTCCGATCCCGAGCGCGAGCTGCAGCAGGTGCGCCTCAACGTCGAGGCCGTCGTTGCGCTGTGCTCCGCGTTCATCCCGCCGATGGTCGAGCGCCACCGCGGCGCGGTGCTCAACCTCGCCTCCACCGCCGGCATGCAGCCGATGCCGTACTCGGCCGGCTACGCGGCGGCAAAGGCGTACGTGCTGAGCTTCTCGGAGGCGCTCCACTACGAGCTCGCCGGCGAGGGCGTCACCGTCACCGCGCTCGCACCGGGTCCGGTGGCCACCGAGTTCTGGGAGATCGCAGGCTGGGAGGTCAGCGGCGAGAGCATGGAGCAGGCCGTGCCCGGGCCAGCGTGGGTGCGCGCCGAGGACGTTGCCCACGCCGGCGTCGAGGGGCTCGAGCACGGCAGCCGCGTGGTCGTGCCGGGGCTGCCGATGCGGGCGGCGATGCTGGCCTCGCGGTACATCCCCAACGCGATCAAGCTGCCGTCGATCGCCGCCGCGCTGCGGCGGCGGTGACGGTCGCGCGGTGATCCTCGGGGCCTGTGCCCTCGGGAAGCCGCGACGCCGGGAGGGCGCGGACGCGGGGGGCGGCGCCGCCGAACCACAAGTCGGCGGCGCCGCCCCCCAAAGCCCTCAGGTCTCGAGCAGCGACCGGCCGGTCATCTCCGAGGGCTGCTCGTAGCCCAGCAGCTGCAGGATCGTCGGCGCCACATCGCCGAGCACGCCGCCGTCGCGCAGCCGCAGCCGCTCGCCGCGTGCGACCGTGACGATCAGCGGCACCGGGTTCAGCGAGTGCGCGGTGTTGGGGCTGCCGTCGGGCTCGAGCATATGGTCGGAGTTGCCGTGGTCGGCGGTGACGACGCAGGCGCCGCCGGACTCGTGCACCGCCGCGACGACCTCGCCGAGGCAGGCGTCGACCGTCTCGACGGCCTTCACCGCAGCCGGGATCACGCCGGTGTGCCCGACCATGTCGGCGTTGGCGAAGTTGATGATCCCGAATGCGGGGCCGTCGTCCCGCCACGCGGAGACGAACACGTCGGCGGCCGCGCGCGCGCTCATCTCGGGCTTGTAGTCGTAGGTCGGCACGTCACGGGGCGAGGGCACCAGCTCGCGCCGCTCGCCCGCCTGCGGATGCTCGTCGCCGCCGCCGAAGAAGTACGTGACGTGCGGGTACTTCTCGGTCTCGGCGACGTGCAGCTGACGGACGCCGTGACGGGCGACCACGACCGGCAGCGTGATCTCCGGGGTGACGGGAGGGAACGCCACCGGGTAGCGCCAGCCTTGCTCGTACTCGGTCATCGTCGTGTAGCGGGCGACCGGCGGGGCGCCACCACGGTTGATCTCGGTGAACTCGGGATCGGCCAGGGCGAGCGTGATCTCACGCATCCGGTCGGGGCGGAAGTTGAACGCGATCACGCTGTCGTCCGGGCGGATGCACGCCTCCTCCCCCACCCGCACGGGCTTGATGAACTCGTCGGTCTCGTCGCGCGCGTAGGCCTGCGCAGCGGCGTCCGGACCGGTACCGGCGGCGTGCTCGGCGCGGCCGTGCACGAGCAGGTCGTAGGCCAGCTGCACGCGGTCCCAGCGGCGGTCGCGGTCCATCGCGTAGTAGCGCCCGACGACGCTCCCGACGCGGCCCGTGTGCGCCTCCGCGATCCACGCCTCGACCTGCTCCAGGTAGCCCTGGCCCGAATGGGGAAGCGTGTCGCGGCCGTCGGTGAAGGCGTGCAGCACGAGGTCGGGGACGCCCAGCTCGGCCGCCATCCCGATCAGCGCCCGCAGGTGCTGCCAGCCGGAGTGCACGCCGCCGTCGGACACGAGGCCGATCAGATGGACGCGCTCGGCGGCGGTGAACGCGTCTCTGAGCACCTGGTTGTCGGCCAGCGTCCCGTTCTCGGCGGCGGCATCGATCCGGGTCAGATCCTGCATCAGGATCGCCCCGGCGCCGAGGTTCATGTGCCCCACCTCGGAGTTGCCCATCTGCCCCTTTGGCAGCCCCACCGCCTCGCCGCAGGCGGTCAGCTGCGTATGCGGGTACGCGCGCCACAGCGTGTCCATCACCGGCGTTCGCGCGAGCGACACGGCGTTGCCGGGACCGGGCTCGGCGAGTCCCCAGCCGTCGAGCACGATCAGCGTGCAGCGCGCCACGGGAAGCTCAGCCGGGCCGGCGGGTAGCGGCCCGCTGGACGGCATATCGGCGGGCGCGACGCCGGCTGACGCCGCGTCGGTCAGCGCGTCGCGGGCCATCATCCGGCGGCGACGATCGCCGCGAACGACGTTGCATCGAGGCTCGCGCCGCCGACCAGCGCGCCGTCGACGTCGGGCAGCGCCAGCAGCTCGGCGGCATTGTCCGGGTTGACGCTCCCCCCGTACAGGAGGCGAGTGCGCTCGGCCTGCTCGGGGGCGCGGTCGGCGACCAGCGCGCGGATGAAGCCGATCGCCTCCTCGGCCTGCTCGGGAGTGGCGACCTGGCCCGTGCCGATCGCCCAGATCGGCTCGTAGGCGATCACGAGATCGCCGAGCTGGTCGTCGGGCACGTGCGCGAGATCCTCCTGGACCTGGTGGCGCAGCTTGCGTTCGGTGTCGCCGCGTTCACGCTCGTCCTCGGTCTCGCCGACGCACAGGACCGGGGTCAGACCCGCGTCGAGCGCGACCGGGAGCTTCTGGGCCAGCTCCCGGTCGCTCTCGCCGAACATCTCGCGGCGCTCGGAATGTCCGAGCAGCACGCCATGCACGCCGACCTCAGTCAGCATCGGCGCCGCCACCTCGCCGGTGTAGGCCCCCTCGGGAGCGTGGTGCATGTTCTGCGCATACACCTGCACACGGGAGCCGCGCGTCGACTCGACCATCGCCTGCAGGGCAAGGAACGGCGGGCAGATCGCAACGTCGACCCCGCTGACGGTGGAGAGCGCCGGCAACAGCGCCGCGATCAGCTGCTCGGCCTCGGCGATCGTCTCGTGCATCTTCCAGTTGCCGGCAATCAGCGGGATGCGTGCCGAGCTCATGCCGGCGTCTCCACGGTGACCGTCGACCTCCGTTGCGCGCGCACGTTCATGCCAGCGCCTCGACCCCGGGCAGGCGCTTGCCCTCGATCAGCTCCAGGGAGGCGCCACCGCCGGTGGAGATGTGGTCGATCGCGTCGGCCAGCCCGAAGCGCTGGACGGCGGCGACCGAGTCGCCGCCGCCGATCACGGTGACGCCGGGGGCGTGCGCGACGGCTTCGGCGACGGCGCGGGTGCCGGCCGCGAACGGCTCGTATTCGAAGGCGCCCATCGGGCCGTTCCAGAACACCGTGCCGGCGTTTGCGATCACCCCGCCGAAGGCGGTGATGGTACGCGGGCCGATGTCGAGGCCCATCTGACCCTTGGGCACGTCGAGACCGTCGATCTGGTTGGGCTCGGTCTGCTCGCTCAGCTCGGTGGCGACGACGAGGTCGAGCGGCAGCTGCAGCTCCGCGCGCGAGCCCGGCCACGAGTCCAGCGCGCGGCGAGCCAACTCGACGTCCTCGGCACTGCACAGCGAGTTGCCGATCTCGTGTCCCTGGGCAGCGAGGAACGGGAAGCACATCGCGCCGCCGATCAGGAGCGTGTCGGCCAGCGCCCGGAAGCGCTCGATCACGGCGATCTTGTCGCTCACCTTGGCGCCGCCGAGGACGGCGACGAGCGGGCGAGCAGGATCCTCGAGGACCTGCGTGAGCGTCGTCACCTCACGTTCGAGCAGGCGCCCGGCGGCGCGGTCGGCGAGCAGATGGGCGACGCCCTCGGTCGACGCGTGGGCGCGATGGGCGGCGCCGAACGCGTCGTTCACGTAGATGTCGGCGAGCTCCGCCAGCTGCGCGGCCAGCTGCGGGTCGTCCTTGGTCTCGCCGGGCTCGTAGCGGACGTTCTCGAGCATCAACACGCCGCCGGCCGGCAGCTCGTCGGCGAGGCGCCGGGCCTCGGGGCCGACCACTGCCGGGGCGATCTGCACGTCGGTGTCGAGCAGCTCCGACAGCCGCGCAGCCGCCGGCGCCAGCGACAGCTCCGGCTCGCGGTCCTTCGGGCGACCGAGATGCGAGACGAGGATCAGCCGGGCGCCGCGATCGCGCAGCTCGCGCAGGGTCGGCAGCGCCGCGCGGATCCGCGTGTCGTCGGCCACGACCGGTCGTGAGCCGCTCGGATTCGTCAGCGGGACGTTGAAGTCGACCCGTACCAGCACCCGGCGGCCGTTCAGATCTGGAAGGTCATCGAGCGTTTTCATAGCGCTTCCGTTTCTACAGCTTCTGCACGAGGTCGGCGACGCGATTCGAGTAGCCCCACTCGTTGTCGTACCAGGCGATGACCTTGACCATCGTTCCGTCCATCACCGCGGTCAGCTGTGAGTCGACGATCGAGGAGGCGGGGTTGCCGACGATGTCCTTCGACACGATCGGGTCCTCGGTGTACTCCAGGTAGGGGCTGAGTGGGCCGTCGCTGGCGGCCGCCAGCAGCGCCTCGTTGACCTCCTCGACGGTCGTCGGTCGCGACACCTCGACGGTCAGGTCGACGACGCTGCCGGTCGGGACGGGTGCGCGGATCGCGAACCCGTGCAGCTTGCCGTTGAGCTCCGGGATCACCGCGCCGATCGCCTTGGCCGCACCGGTCGAGGCCGGGATCAGGCTGACCGCGGCGGCGCGAGCGCGGCGCAGATCGCGGTGGGGCATGTCCTGCAGGCGCTGGTCGGCGGTGTAGGCGTGCACCGTGGTCATCAGCCCGTGGTCGATCGTCAGCGTGTCGTGCAGCACCTTGGTGACCGGCGCCAGGCAGTTGGTCGTGCAGGACGCGTTCGAGATCACGTGGTGGCGGTCGCGATCGTAGGCGTCGTCGAAGTTGACGCCGAGCACGACAGTCACGTCGGGGTTCGTGGCGGGCGCGGAGATCACCACCTTGTTGGCGCCGGCCGCCAGGTGCTGGGCAGCCTTGTCGCGATCGGTGAACAGCCCGGTGGACTCGATCACCACGTCAACGCCCAGCTCGCGCCACGGCAGCGCGCCGGGGTCGCGCTCTGCCAGCACACGGATCTCGCGACCGTCGACGGTCAGCGTGTCGTCGCGGACGCCGACCGTGCCCGGGTACGGCCCGTAGCTGGAGTCGTACTTGAGCAGGTGCGCGATCGTCGCCGGCGGGACCAGGTCGTTGACCGCCACCCACTCGATCTCGGCGTGCTGCTCGCACGCCGCGCGGAAGACGTTGCGACCGATCCGCCCAAAACCGTTGATCCCTACTCGTACCGCCATCCGTCGGCCTCCATCGTTCACGCTCGTAACCGCAAGATAGGAACGCCGGCGCAGGAGCATCTCTCCGCCGGCGTCATAAGGCTATCCGACGCGGGGTGCCGTTCCGCGAGCGGTCATTGGGAGACGACCTCGACGCGCAGTCCGTCGGGGTCGAGCAGGTAGCCGGCGTAGTAGCGGCTGCCGTATTGGGGGCGCAGGCCCGGGGGTCCGTCGTCGCGTCCGCCGGCCGCGAGGCCCGAGCGGTAAGCGGCGTTCACCGCCGCCCGCCCGCTGGCCTGCAGCGCCACGTGCCCATAGCCGGCAGCAGGCGGTCGGCCGCGGCTGACGATCCACAGCTGCGGGCCATTGACGCCGTAAGCGATCGCATGCTCGGACTCCAGCAGCCTTCGCACGCCGAGCGCGAACAGCACCGCGTCGTAGAAGCGCGCCGACCGCCTCAGGTCGGACACCTCGAAGCCGATGTGATCGATCATCCGGGCTTGCCCAGGTCGCGGTGGAAGACCTCAACCAGGTACCGGTCCGAGTTGCGGTAGCGCTCCGCGAGATGCTCGGCGATCGCCACCGACCGGTGGCGGCCGCCGGTGCAGCCGATCCCGAGCACCAGATGGGCCTTTCCCTCGGCCAGATACGCGGGCAGCAGGTAGTCCAGCAGCGGCAGCAGCCGCTCGTAGAAGTCGTCCAGCTCGCCGTCCCTGTTGATGAACGCGACGACGCGAGGATCGGCTCCGGTCAGCGGACGCAGCTCGGTCTCGTAGTGCGGGTTCGGGAGGAAGCGGACGTCGAACATCAGGTCGGGATCGCGCACCGGTCCGTACTTGAAGCCGAAGCTCTCGAAGGTGATCGCCAGCCGCCCGGGGTTCTGGCTCGGGAGCATCTCGTCGACCAGCTTGCGGCGGAGCATCGCGGCCGTCAGCCCGGTCGTGTCGATCACCACATCGGCCCGGTCGCGCAGCGGCGCCAGCAGCTCGCGCTCACGGGCGATGCCCTCGGCGACGCTGCTGTGCGGCGACAGGGGGTGCCGGCGGCGCGTCTCCTTGTAGCGCGTCTGCAGCGTCTCCTCGTCCGCCTCCAGGAACAGCACCCGGTGCAGGACGCCGCTGGCGCCCAACCCGTCCAGCATGCTGGCCAGCCCCTCGAAGTAGCTGCCCGCCCGCACATCGCAGACGACCGCCGCGTTCGCAACCTTGGAGCCGGTGTGCATGAACAGCTCGACCAGCGAGCTGATCATCTCCGAGGGCAGGTTGTCGACGCAGAAGTAGCCCTCGTCCTCGAACGCGGCCATCGCGGTGGACTTGCCCGCGCCGGAGAACCCGGTGATCACGACCAGATCTCGCAGCGCAACTTCTGCCTGAGCCATTGCCTGTTAGCTTGACGGCTCGCTCGGACGCGCACCGCGACGCTGATTCACTACTTCCGTGTGTAATTGCGGGTCGAAATTCGTTGGACTATCCAACGAATTTCGACCCGCGGCCGAGCCACGGGCAGGCCGTCGCCTAGGAAGAGCGGCCTCACACCCCGGCAGCCTCACACCCCAGCAGCCTCACACCCCAGCAGCCTCATACCCCGGCCTTGTGCAGCTCCCGGTGCAGATCGCGGGCGAGCTTGCCCGGGATTCCCGGCACCGACTCCAGCTCCTCGCGGGAGGCGGCCATGATCGCGTCCGGGGAGCCGAAGTGGGTGAGCAGCGCCCGCTTGCGGGCCGGACCCACGCCCGGCAGCTCGTCCAAGATCGAGGCCGTCATCGCCCGGTCCCGCCGCTGGCGGTGGTGGCTGAGGGCGAACCGGTGCGCCTCGTCGCGCAGCCGCTGCAGCAGCTGTAGCTCGGGCGTGTCGTGGGGCAGTGCCAGCGGCTCGGCGCGACCGGGGATGAACACCTCCTCGATCCGCTTGGCCAGCGAGACGACGACGACGCCGCGCTCGCGGAAGCCCTGCAGCGCCCGCAGCCCGGCTGACAGCTGACC
>JASHQV010000016.1 GCA_030038955.1 Solirubrobacteraceae bacterium | reverse complement strand
CCGCCGGCGCGCACCTCGGCGTACTCGCGTCGGGTGGCCGGCGAGAGGACGCCGCGAAGCTCGAGCTCGCCCGCCTCAGGATCGGCGTAGGTCGTGGTCGGCGGCGCGAGCCCGTCCGCGCGGGTCGCTCCTACCCGCCGCTGGCGCTGGCGGCCGCGCTTGCCCACTCACCAGCTCACTTGTCGGGCGAGGTCGCGGCCAGCTCGAGCTGCGCGTCCACGTCTCCCGCAACCGGCGCCGCATGACCCGCCCAGGCGATCGCCGGGTGCAGCGCGGCGAGCTTGCGGATCGAGGCTCGCACCTGGCCGATGTCCTCGTTGAAGGCGCGGTGCGGCACGTGCGCCGGCGTCCCGCGCCCGGTCTCCGGATCGAGCGTGTAGAAGCAGTCGGACACCAGCGCCAGCCGGTCCTGCTCGCGGAACAGCCCGATCTGGCCGGGCGCGTGGCCGGGCAGCTCGACCACCCGGAAGCCGGCGACCTCGTCGCCCTCCTGCACGGTGCCGGCGATCGCCGTTCGCCCGCCGTCCCAGCGGGTGAGCAGCTTCGGGTAGACGGGCCGCGCCCAGGCGGCGAGCTCCTCCAGGTGCCAGTAGCTGCGAAGGCTCGCGTCCGACTCGGCGGCGGCGCGCTCGAGCGGATGGCAGTAGACGGGCGCGGCGAGTGCCGGTGCAGCGCCACGGTGGTCGGGATCGGCGTGACCGAGCACGACGCGGCGGATTCCACCCAGACGCGCGCCGGCCGCGGCCACCGCTCCGGCCATCTCCGCGATGCCGGCATCGAACAGGGTCACTCCGTCGCCGTCAGCGAGCAGGTACACGTTCATCGTGCGCGGGCGGCCACCGCGCAGCACCCACACGCCGTTCGCGATCGCCTCGGGCTCGGCGCCGTACAGCGCCCGCCGCAGCCGTGTGCGCATGTTCGCGAGCTTGATCGCGGCGGTCTCGGCCGCCGAGCCGGCCGCCGGCAGCAGGCCCAGCTGGCGGGCTATCTCGGCGCCGTCGAGATACACCACGTTGGCGGTGATCTGGCCGTCCTCGATGGTCAGCACGTCGCATCCGTCGAACTCGACGGTCGCGCCGGTTGGCGCCAGGCCCTGGAAGCGACCGGGACCGGCGAACGTGCCGCGCGCCCGCCAGCACACGGTGCAGCGCCCGCGCGCCGCGACCGTGTCGCGGATCTCGAAGCTGAAGTCCGGGAGCGCCGACAGCAGCTCGCTGAAGTAGCGGCGGACGCCGTCTGGCGCGGTTAGCTGGGGCTGGCCGCTGATCCGCTCGATGCCGCCCGGTGACCAGATGCCGACCGCGGCCTCGAGCTCGCGGGCGTTGATCGCAGCGAAGTAGCGCTTGGCGATGTCGGCGGCTGAGGCCATCTTGGGCCAGTCTACGCGGGGGATGCGTGCCCGGACGGAACGCGGGCGCGGCTCCGCGCGTCCGCTGGTGGCGTATGGTGGCCGCCTCGATGAGCCCGTCTCCGTCCAGACGCGAGCGCGGCCGCGGCGAGCGCGTGCTCCCGGGGCTGTGGCGCCTTCGCCTGACGCTGCCGTGGCCGGGCGTGCCGCACTGCAACGCGTGGGCGATCGCCAGCGGTGACGGCGTCGTCCTGGTCGACTGCGGCATGCACGAGCCGGGCTCGCTGGGCCAGCTCGAGCAGGCGATGACGCAGGTCGGGCTGCGGCTCGAGCAGGTGCGCCTGCTGGTGATCACGCACGCCCACGAAGATCACTGGGGACAGGCGGCGACCGTGATCGATCGCGCCGGATGCGAGCTGTGGATGCACCCGAACCACGCTCACGCCACGGCCGTCGAGGCCGGGCGGGCGGGAATCGAGGCGCTGGCGCGTCGGCTCGAGATCGCCCGCCAGGGCGGCGTGCCCGATGCTGCCTTGCACCGCTACGCCGAGCACCTGCGCGAGCTGCCGTCTGGGATCGCAAGGGTGGTCGAACCCGACCGGGCGCTGGTCGACGGCGTCACCGTCGACACGGACCTCGGCAGCTGGCGCGTATACGAGACGCCGGGCCACGCGCCCTCGCACGTGTGCCTGTACCAGCGCGAGCGCCGTCTGCTGATCTCGGGCGACCACCTGCTGGGGCGGATCTCCCTGTACTTCGACTACGGCTGGACGCCCGACCCGATCGCCGAGTTCCTCGGCTCGCTGGACGTGATCGGCGAGCTCGACGTACGCCTGTGCCTGTCCGGCCATGGCCGCACGTTCACCGACGTGGAGGCGCACATCGCCGGCAATCGGACGCTGGTGGCAGCGCGGCTGGAGCGCGCCCGCGCCGGCCTCGGCGAACGCCCACGGACCGCGCTCGAGCTGGTGCCTGCCGTGTTCGGCGGGCCGGCGGACGAGCTGACGACCGGCCGGCGGCTGACGGAGACGCTCTGCTACCTGCACCACCTGGAGGCGACGGGACGGGTGCGGCGGGAGCGAGGCGTGGGCGACGTCGAGCGGTGGCGCCTCGCCTGAGGGCGGGGCGTGGGGCGGATCGCCCAGCCGGCGGCTGGGCGATCCGCCCCACGTGCGTTGCCTAACAACCTTGACATAGCTATGTCAAGGTTGTTAGGCTCCCCGCGACCGTGAGAATCGACGAGATCATCGCGCGTAGCGGCCGGCCCATCTTCTCGTTCGAGTTCTTCCCGCCGAAGACCGACGAGGGCGAGGCAAACCTACGGACAGCGCTGTCGGAGCTGCGCGAGCTCGAGCCGGACTTCGCCTCGGTCACCTACGGCGCGGGCGGCTCGACCCGGGACCGCACACTCGGCGTCACCAGCTGGCTGAAGCAGGAGCTGGGGATCGAGGCGATGGCGCATCTCACCTGCGTGGACGCGAGCGTCGAGGACCTGCGGGCGACACTCGACCGGATCGAGCGGGCGGGGATCGAGAACGTGCTCGCGCTGCGCGGCGATCCGCCTCGCGGCCAGGACAGCTGGGTCCCTCACCCGGGCGGCCTCGGCCACTCCGCCCAGCTGGCCGAGCTGATCTGCCGTGACTACGGCTTCTGCGTCGGCGCTGCCTGCTTCCCGGAGGTCCACCCCGACGCGAGCGATCCACTCGCGGATCTCCAGTACCTGAAGCGCAAGGTCGACAGCGGCGCCTCGTTCCTGATCACGCAGCTGTTCTTCGACAACGAGGCGTACTTCCGATTCGTCGACGCCGCTCGGTTTGCCGGCATCGAGGTGCCGATCCTCCCCGGCATGATGCCGATCACCAACCTCGCCCAGATCAGGACGATCACCGGCATGTGCGGCGCGACGATCCCGCCCGAGCTGTTGGAGCAGCTCGAGCAGCGCGGCCACAGCGTCAGCGGCGACGAGTCGGTCGCCGAGCTCGGCGTCGCGTACGCGACCCTGCAGTGCGCCGAGCTGCTCGCTCAGGGGGCCCCCGGGATCCACTTCTACACGCTCAATCGCTCGCCGGCCACGCGGGCGATCCTGTCGGCGCTGAAGCTGCTGCGGCCGTGGGTGCCGCGCGAGGTGGGGGCGCCAAACGCAGGCTGAGTGCGGCCCGGGCGACCGTGCCGCGCGAGGTGGTGGCGCCCAACGCAGGCTGAGTGCGGCCCGGGCGACCGCGCCGCGCGAGGTGGAGATACCAGCGCGGGCTGAGCCGCGCTGGCGGCCGCGCCGTACCCAAAGTCGGCGCGGCCGGCGACCCGGTCAGTCGACCGCCGCCAGCGTCATCCGGAGCAGCTCGCCGTCGCCGGCCTCGACGCTGCCGTCCTCGACGAAGCCGGCGGCCGCGGCGGCCCGCCGCATCGCCTGGTTGCTCGGATCGGTGAGGATCGTCAGCCGGGCGAGGCCGCACCTGCCCGTGAGCCACTCGGCGGCCAGGCGCAGCGACCGCCGTCCGACGCCGGTGCCGCGCAGTTGCGGCGCGACCCAGATGCCGAGCTCGGCCTCGCGCAGCTCCCAGCGCACGCGATGCACTTCGATCTGGCCACGGCACGTGTTGTCGCTGTCCTCCGGCTCGACGATCGTCAGCCGCACGCGCGTCCCGGCCGCGCGCTCGCTCGGCTCCTGCTCCGCGCGGCGACCCAGCTCGGCGCCGCTGGGCGGACGCGCGAGCCCGAGCCGGCGGTACAGCTCGCGGTCGTCCTGGTGGGCGATGAGGATGTCGGGAATGTCCCACTCGCTCGCCAGGCGGAGCTCGATGACGCCGTCGGTCAGGTGCTCAGGCAGGTCTGGGAAGGCTGGCATGTCCTGCCATCACCGTACCCTGCTTGCACGGTGCAGGAGATCCCGTACAGCGTTCGGCGCTCTGACCGCGCGCGCAGCATCCGTGTCACCGTCGACGCCACCCGCGGCGTCGAGCTGGTGCTGCCGCGCCGCGCCACCGAGCGCGAGGCACAGGCCGCAGTGCGCGAGCTGGGCCCTTGGATCGAGCGGCGCTGGCGCGAGCTGGGGCGCACGCGGGCCGCGGTGGCGGCGCGCGGCGGGGCCGTGCCCTACCTGGGCGAGCTGCTGACGCTGGTCGGCGAGCCGGGACGCGTGCGCGTGGCTCGCCGCGACGGCGTCCTGTTCGTGCCCGACGGCGACGCGCGGCAGGCAGCGCTCGAGCGCTGGTACCGGCGCCGAGCGCGTGCCGAGATCGCCCCGCGGCTCGAGCGAGCCTGCGGGCTGGCGGGGCACGGCTACGGGAAGCTGACGATCCGCGGACAGCGGACTCGGTGGGCGAGCTGCTCGCGGACGGGCACGATGAGCTTCAACTGGCGGCTGCTGCTGGCGCCCGAGCCGGTCGTCGACTACGTCGTCTGGCACGAGGTCTGCCACCTGCAGGTGATGGATCACTCGCCGCGGTTCTGGCAGCTGCTGGCCGGGTTCTGCCCCGACTACCGCGAGCGGGCCGCGTGGCTGCGCCGGCACGGGGCGACGCTGGTGCTGTAGGGGTGCGGCGGCGGTCAGCGGCGGCGGTCAGCGCCGTCTCTCCGGTGCCGCCGGCGAGCCGCTGCATCCGTCGGTCGATGCTCGTCCGCGCGAGCGATCAGCAATGCCCGCGTCTGCTGCAGCAGCGAGCGCAGCTGGCTGTAGCGGGCCCTGCCAAGCAGCAGCTCGATCTGTTGCTCGAAGCTTGCCTCCTGCGCGTTGCCGGCCGCCAGCGCCGCGGTGCCGGCGACCGTGATGTACAAGCCGACGCTGCGGCCGGAGCCAAGCCGCCGCTCGACGTAGCCGAGCCGTTCGAGCCGGGCGACGATCTGGCTGACTGACTGCTGCGACTTCAGCGCTCGTCGCGCGAGCTGCGAGACCGTGATCCCGGGCTGCGTCGCGATCGTCTGCAGCGCACCGATCGAGGGGTGATGCAACTGCGTGTCGGACATCGCCGACTCGGCCAGCAGCCGCAGCCGCGACGAGGTTTCCCACAGCAGGTGCCCAAGCCGGTTCTCGTCCTCGACGGCCGCCTCACGCGCGGCGCGCAGCTGGGGCGCCGGCTGCCGACCGTGGGGCTGAGCTTTGGATGCTCGATGCTCGGCTGGGCGCTCGCCGGAGCCGGAGTCTGCAGCGCGGGGCCCTCCCAGCGTCGACATTCGCCAAGCGTATCCCAGCTGACGACGATCACAGGGCCTGGGGACACAACGACTTGTGTTCACAACGCCTTGTGATATGTTGTCCGCATGGCTGAGACCAACATCCACAAGTATTGGACGCTTGCAGCCGTGTGCCTCGGCATCTTCGTGCTGCTGATCGATATCACGATCGTGGTCGTCGCGTTGCCCAGCATCCGCGCCGCGCTGCACACGAGCTTCGCGGACGTGCAGTGGACGATCGACGCGT
>JASHQV010000123.1 GCA_030038955.1 Solirubrobacteraceae bacterium | reverse complement strand
GCCGGCGGCCCGCAAGCCGCCGGCGCCGGCGGACTACAAGCCTCCCGCTGGGGCGGAGACGACTGCCACGTGGACGGGTGGCGGCAAGTCGTTGGAGTACACCGCGAGCGGAGCCTGGACCGTCTTGCGCAAGCAGGAGCGACCGGCGGCGGAGATCTTCTCCGCTTCGTACGTCGCGCGCCAGGATCACGATCGTCCGGTGACGTTCGTGTTCAACGGCGGTCCAGGCGCCTCGTCGGCGTACCTGCAGATGGGCGCCGCCGGGCCATCGCGGGTTGCGTTCCCAGCGGACGGCTCGCTGCCGCGGATGCCGCCGCGGCTGGTCGCGAATGAGGAGTCGTGGCTCGCGTTCACCGACCTCGTGTTCGTCGACCCGGTCGGCACCGGCTTCAGCCGTGTAATCGACGAGCAGGGCGAACGCAAGCAGCCGCCAGAGAAGGACGACAAAGGCGAAGCCGTCGAGTACTTCGGCTACAAGCGCGACCTCGAGTCGCTGTGCGAGTTCATCGGCCGGTGGCTGTCGGTGCATGGGCGGTGGGGCTCCCCCGTGTTGATCGCCGGCGAGAGCTATGGCGGCTACCGCGTCGGCCGGCTCGTGCGGATGTTGCAAGAGCGCTCGGGCATCGGGCTGAGCGGCGCGGTGCTGATCTCGCCGGCGCTCGAGCTCGGCTCGCTGTCGCTGACCGACTACGACGTGGTCGGGTGGATCGATCTGCTGCCGACGATGGCGATCGCCGCCCTGCACCATGGACGCTCCCGCGCGTTCGCGGCCGACACCGCGGCCGAGGTTGCCCTCGAGCACGCGGAGCGTTTCGCCACCGGCGACTACGCGGCCTTCCTCACCCGCGGGGCGTCGATGGCAGCGACCGAGCGCGAGCAGACGCTCGGGCGGCTCGCTGACCTCGTTGGCCTTCCCGTCGAGATCGTCACGCGTGCCGAGGGTCGGATCACGGCTGAGGTGTTCACACGTGAGCTGCTCCGGGACGAGCGGAAGGTGCTCGGCATGTACGACGCGACGATCACGACCACCGATCCGTTCCCCGACCGTGAGGCGTTCGCCGGCCCAGACCCGACGTTCGTCGGCATCGAGTCCGCGTACACGACCGCGATCAACCGCCAGCTTCGCACGGAGATCGGCGTCGACACCGATCGCGAGTACATCCTGCTGAGCCAGGAGGTGAACGAGGCGTGGCGGAACGACGCGGCGGAGCACTTCTTCGTCCCGCCCGTCGGCGCCACCGACGACCTCCGCTACGGGATCTCGCTGAATCCGCACATGAAGGCGTTGATCGCACACGGCCGCTATGACCTGGTGACCCCGTTCTACGCAAGTGATCGCTTGCGGAACCTGATGCGGCTCGACCCGGAGATGGCGAGCCGGCTGAGCGTGCGTCAGTTCGGGGGCGGCCACATGTTCTACGCCTGGGAGGACAGCAGGCGAGCGTTCACGGCCGCGATCGCGGCGTTCGTCGCCGACGCACTCGGCGGGTGAGCGGCGTCACGACATCTGAGCCGAGCGGGACCGCGCCGGCGCCGAACGCGACCGTCACGATGCTGTTCACGGATGTCGAGGGATCGACCGCCGCGGCGCGAGCGCTCGGCGAGCGCTGGTCCGAGGTGCTCGCGGCCCATCACGCGATGCTCGAAACCGCGATCCGGGGGCGGCACGGGATCATCGAGAGCACAGAGGGCGATGCCTTCTTCGCCACGTTCGCGACGCCGCGTGATGCGCTCGTGGCAGCTGCCGAGGCGCAGCGGGCGTTGCGGGCATACGACTGGCCCGTGGCCAAGCTACGCGTCCGCATGGGCATTCACACCGGCACGGTCCAGCGTACGGCGACGGGTCCCGTCGGCTTGGAGATCCACCGGGCGGCACGGATCTCGGCGGCGGCGCACGGCCGCCAGGTCGTGGTCAGCGCCGCGACGCGCGCGCTAGCCCCTGAGGAGTACGTCCTCGAGGATCTCGGCGAGCATCGCCTCAAGGACTTCCCGCAGCCCGAGCACCTGTTCCACCTCGTCGTGGGCGAGCTGCGGCGCGACAGCTTCGAGCCGCTGCGCACGCTGCCGGTGCGGCCCACGAACATCCCGGCGCTGGAGAGCCCGCTGATCGGCCGGCAGGCCGAGCTCGACCGGATCCGAACGCTGCTGAGCGGCGAGACGCGCCTCGTCACGGTGAGCGGCCGCGGTGGCACCGGGAAGACGCGTCTGGCGATCGCCACCGGCGTCGAGCTGCTCGACGCGTTTCCCGGCGGAGCCTGGTTCGTCCCGCTCGCCGACGTCGAGGACCCGGCGCGCCTGCTTGCGGCGATCGCCGACCATCTCGGCGTCAACGAGGGCGTCGAGGGGTCGCTGCTCGACGGGATTGCCGAGCTGCTGCAGGATGCCTCCACTTTGCTGATCCTCGACAACCTCGAGCAGCTGCGCGAGGCCGCGGAGACGATCGAGCAGCTGCTCGCCGCCGCGCCGCGCGCACGGATCCTCGCGACCAGCCAGGTGCCGCTGCAGCTCACCCGAGAGCACGTGCTTGCGCTCGGTCCGCTGCCCGCCGAGAGTGGGGTTGATCTGTTCATCGAGCGGGCGGCGCGCCGCGGCGGCCGAGCCGCGGCCGACGGTTCGCTGGCCGCCGTGAGCGCGATCTGTGAGCGCCTCGATGGACTGCCGCTGGCGATCGAGTTGGCGGCGGCCCGGACCGTGGCGCTGACTCCGGATGAGCTGCTCGCGCGGCTCACCGACAGCCTTGGCGTGCTCACCAGCCGGGAGCGCGACCGGCCCGCGCGCCAGCGGAGCCTGCGGGCGACGATCGAGTGGAGCCTCAGCCTGCTCGAGCCCGAGGATGCCGAGCTGTTCGCGATGCTGTCGGTGTGCGCGGGGAGCTTCACGCTCGCCGACGCCGAGACACTGGCGGGCGGCGACGTGCTCGACGGCCTCGAGGCGCTGGTCGAGTTCTCATTCGTGCGGCGGATCGCCACCCGGGATTACGCCGGCCGCTTCAGCATCGCCCAGTCGCTGCGCGAGTTCGGTCACGAGCGACTGGCCGCGACCGGCCGGCTCGAGGAGGCCCGCGCCGCTCACGCCGGTTGGGTGCTCGCGCGGTCCGAGGAGGCGTGGGA
>JASHQV010000122.1 GCA_030038955.1 Solirubrobacteraceae bacterium | reverse complement strand
GTGAAGAAGAAAGCAGCGATCGCTGGGGCGATGTGCGTGATCGCCTGCATCGTGACGCCAGTCAGGCCCAAGGCGCCCCGGCTGAGGCCCGTGTCGAACTGCGCGGCTCCTACTGTCGTGGGGGTGCCCAGATCCATCGTTCGACTGATGGGATCGCGGACCTCACGGACGTCAGGCTCGTCGACGCTGCTCATATTTCCTCCTCTTTCGGTCCCTCAACCGACAAGACTTGTTGCCGAACGCCGAGCGTCGGACAGACTTCATATTGGACGGGATCATATCAGCCGGTGATCGGACCAGTACGCCCGGTTAAGACACGCGAACCAACTATCGTCAGATGGCAGACGATGAGTCGCCGCCAAGCATCCCCGAAGCGAGATCTTCGTCGGCCTTGAAGACGGTGCACTCGATCCTCACGCCGTGATGGACGTCGCCCGCCACGAAGCCGGCGGGTCGGCCACGTCCACTCGCTAGGGGCGGGGCTGGCGCCCCCGGCGCGAGCCGCCGCAGTTCCTCCTGGACGTCATCGACACCAAGGCAGATGTGGTGCAGACCATCGCCGTGCTCGCCAAGCCACGTCGCGAGCGGATGGTCTGCGGTCAACGGCTCAACTAGCTGAAGCCATGTGTTGCCGAGGTCAAGATACGTCAAGCGAGCCGGTATCTCCGGTGGATAGTCGACAGCGACGACCGCGAGTCCAAGCGAATCGCGGAAATAGGTCAGGGCCGCGTCGGTGTTGCGCACGGCGACCGCTACGTGGTCAAGACGACGGATCATCACCCTCTCCCTGAAACGCCTTGGGCTTTGCTGCAACGACAGCCCGCATCGCGCCGATCTGCGCGGTGTGCAGAGCGACGAGCCAACCTCCGGGCAACAGGTCTGATGCGCGTGCGGTCGTGGTCTCGATGTACGCCGCGCAGAGCTCTGTGTTGACGTTGATCTTCGCGATCCCGGGAACCAATTGCCGCGGCGACCATTCGATCAGGGACCTCGGAGGCGCCGTGCAGCGAGAACGGCGCCGAGCAGCGGTCGCATATCGCCTGCAACCGCGCGACGTCGAGCTTCGGCGGCTGCCGATGGCTCCCGTGCACGCTTCCGATCGATACCGCGAGGCAGCGCGGGCCGGACCGAGCGACGAAGTCCGCGGCCCCCCTGGGGTCCGTCAGGGTGCCGGCCACCACGGCCTGTGCGAGATGCTCGTCCCCGCTGGTCGTCCCGGGCCCCGCCTCGACGGCGACACCGCACCCGCGCGCCAGTTCCACCGCGTGGTGGACAAACACCAGGTTCTCCGCGTAGGGAAGCACATAACCGTCGGCCATCACCGCGCCCGCGCCCGCCGCGGGCGCTGACTCGATGGCGCCGAGATCGGTGCGGTGGTCGAGCTGCACGCAGACTCGGACATCCGGCGCACGGGCAGCGACGGAGACAAGGGCGCTGAGCAGCGACGGCCCGTCCTCAGCGGCGAAGGACGCCGACCCGATCAGCAGGATCACAGCGCCTCCGGCTGCCCTGCTGGCACGGAGGATCCCGATCGCGTCCTCGAGGTCGTCGGTCGTGAACACTCCGACGGCGGCGTCAGCACGCCGCGCCACCAGCAGCCGATCGAATGGGATCAGCACGAGCCGCCCAGAGGCACCGTCATCGAGCGATCCGCGCTACGAGCCCGACGAGCAGATCATCGCCCCCGAAGTTACCGGGAACAACAAGATAGTCGGTGCCGTCAGCGAGCTTCCACAGCGCGACGCCTGGGCAGACGGTGCCGAGCACACGAGCCACCTTTGCACCCAGCCCCTCCCTGGCGGTCACCGCGGATGTGATGCCGCCCTTGGCGATGACGACGCCGGCGCGCACGCCGCGAGCCACGCTGGCGAGCGCGCTCGCGACCCGGCGCTGGGCTGGAAGGCCGATGAGTGCCACGTCGCGCTTCCGCTCGGTGACGATCACAGCGAGACCATCATCGGCAAGACAGCGCCGGGCATCGGCGATGAGCCGCTCCGCCTCGTCCGCCCACGCCTCCGAAGCGAGCGCAGCAACGTGCGCGTGCACGATCACCCCGGGGCGTGCAGCAGCGAGCCGTTCAATCTGCTCTGTCGTCGTCGACACGAACGAGCCGCAGACGACGAGCACGCCCCGGTCTCCCAGTGGCGCCGGCGCAGGGACGGCATCGGTCCGCGACGTGAGCGCGACGACCAACGCGGGCGCGCAGCGGATCAGGAACGGCGTGTTGTTCGCCTCGGCGAGCTCCACGGCATCCGCAATGATCTCGAGATCCCGCTGCGTCTCGGCATCCGGGACGACGACGGCGGGCCGGCCGAGCGAGTGGGCATCTTCGAGCGCCCCGGCGAGAGCTGCCGCCCCACCATCTGCGCGGAGACGCTCAAGGCCGAGCAGCGTGGCGTCCTCGGCGCGGAAGCGACCAGCGCTGCGTTCCTGTGCCCACACCGGGAGGGCTGCGCTCGAGTAGGCGAACGCACCATCCCGAGCGTACTCGGTCTCGGTGAGCGGAACGTCGCCTGCGGCACGCCTGAGCAGGTGCACGCCACCGATCGTGACGCGGCCGGCCGCCGGCAGCGCCGGCGCGAGCAGCAGCGGCACCGCCTCGTCTCCGGGTGCGAGCATGGTCCTGAGCGCGTGATACTCCTCCCACACATGTCCGCGCAGGGTGCTGTCGCCGCGCAGGACGAAGCGACATCCGGGCAACTCGCGCCGCGCAGCCGACGCGGCGCTGCGAACGAGCTCCTCCGCCTGTGGGGCGTCGAAGGCACGGGCGTTCGTCAGCATGTGGACCGCGAGGTCGCCCGGCCGGACCTCGCTCCACACCGCGCTCTCGCCCCAATCGAGGATGACCGACACATCGCTCATCGCCTGCGTGCCGGTCGGATCATCATCGAGCACGACAGTGATCACGACTCACCGCGCGGAATCGCCGCCATCTCGGCGGCGATTCCGATGATTGCGTCCTCCTGGCCGACGACGACCTTACGCCGCCCGAGCTCGATGATGATGTCCCGTGGATCCAGGCCGAACCGTTCGGCAGCGCGGATCGCGTGCAGCAGGTAGCTGGCCGGCACGGAGGCGAAACCCATCGTCATCGAAAGGCGATCGAGGACGATCGGCCGTTGCATCACCTCGCCGCGCACGAGTTCGTCGGCGACGTCCTGCAACGTCCACAGGTCGATGCCCGTCTCGATCCTCATCCGTTCGAGCACCGCCACGAGCGCCTCGGTCTGGCAGTTCCCGGCGCCGGCACCGAGGCCCGCCAGAGATGCGTCGACGAGCGTGGCCCCCTCCTCCACTGCCGCGGCAGAATTGGCGACGGCGAGTGACAGGTTATTGTGCTCGTGCATGCCGATGGCAACCCCGGGCAGTGCGTCCCGGAGTGCGGCGATTCGGCGCCGCACGTCGTTGGTGAGCAGCGCGCCGGCCGAGTCCACGATGAAGACTGCCTGGCTTCCGGCGTCGACGACAATCCGCGCCTGCTCCACGAAGCGCTCGGCGTCCAGCAGATGAGCGGTGTTCAGGTGGCTGTGGGCGGTCATCCCGAGCTCGCGTGCGAGGCGAAGGTGCTGAATCCCGATGTCAGCCTCAGTACACACGGTCGAGACGCGCACCACCGACGCTCCGGCGTCTCGCGCCGCTTCGAGATCGCGCTTGGTCCCAATCCCGGGCAGAACGGCAACCGCGATCTCGGCATCCTCGACGACCTCGGCGGCAGCAGCGATCAGCTCCTCGTCGGTGTGCCGCGGAAATCCGTACTGGATCGAGGAGGCACCGAGGCCATCGCCGTGGCCGACCGCAATCGCCCAGACGCCGGAGCGGTCCAGCGCCCGTGCTATCTGCCGCACCTGATCGACTCGGTACTGGTGAGCGATCGCGTGGGAGCCGTCCCGCAGCGTAGTGTCGACGATCCTGAGCTGCGAGTCGTTGGAGCTCATTCTCGCGCCTCCGCGTGAAGCTCGGCGACCCGTACCGCGGCCGCCGTCATGATGTCGAGGTTCCCAGCGTAGGAGGGCAGGTGGTCGCCGGCGCCCTCCACCTCGACGAATACGGTCGCGAGGCCGTCGCCGACAAGTGGAGCCGTGCGCAGCCGGTAGCCGGGCACATACCTCTGGACCTCGGTAACCGCAGCCTCGACCGCGGCCTCAACCTCCACGACGTCCACCTCAGGGATCCGCGCATAGATGGTGTTACGCATCGTCAACGGCGGGTCCGCGGGGTTGAGGATGATGATCGCCTTGGCATGCCGGGCGCCGCCGATCGTCTCCAGCGCCCGTGCCGTCGAGCTCGTGAACTCGTCGATGTTCTGCCGGGTTCCGGGACCGGCCGAGCGTGAGGAGATGGTGGAGACGGTCTCGGCGTAGTCGAGGTCCACGATGCCGCTGATCGCGGCCACGATCGGCACCGTCGCCTGGGCACCACATGTCACCAGGTTGACCTCCTCGGCATCCTGGTTGTGGGTCAGGTTGACCGGCGGGACGATCGCTGGACCAAGAGCCGCCGGGGTGAGGTCGACGCTTCGGATGCCGCGTGCGGCGAGCATGCGAGCGTGCTCTGGATGTGCACTCGCGGAGGTCGCGTCGAACGCCAGGTCGAGGTCCTCGACCAACTCGAGCAGCTCCTGCAGCCCGCGGCTCGTCACGATGTGCCCTCGCTCGCGTGCCGTGCGCGAGCCTTCGCTGTCCGGATCGATGCCGGCCATCCCGGCGAGGTCGAGCCGCGGGCTTCGCTCAACCTTGTACATCAGATCGGTGCCGATGTTTCCGGTGCCGATGATGGCCACGCGAAGTGGTCGCCCGTTGCCGATCACTGGCGCGGCCTCAGAAAGCGCACGGGAAGCGGGATGCGCGGAAAGCGCCCGATGCGGAACGGCTCCAGCAGGTCCGGTCGCCGACCGGTCGTGATCATCTCCGCGAGCGCGCGTCCAGCGGGCGGAGCCAGCGTGACTCCCTGCATCGCATAGCCCGTGGCAATGAACAGGTTCTCGTACTCCTCAGTCCGATCGATGACAGGCAATCCGTCGGCGGTGATCGGGCGCATGCCCGCCCACAGCTCGGCGACTGCGGACGTCTGCCACGGCACGAACGATTCCTGCGCGCCCGCGACGATGTTGTCGATCCGGCGATGATCGAGCCGACTGTTGACGCCGCTGAACTCCATCGTGCCCCCGATCCGGAGCCGGTCGTCGAATGGCGTGCAACCGACGTGAACGTCGACGAGCAGGACGGCGTGCCGCGGCATCACCTTCGGCTGCACCGAGAAGCTATAGCCCTTGCCGGGCTCCATCGGGATGGCGATGCCGAGCGACGCTGCGAGAGCGGTCGTCCACGACCCTGCCGCGAGCACGACATTCTCCGCGTCAAGGTCGCCAGCAGCCGTCCGCACGCGCGTGACGGACCGGCCAGCAGTCTCCAGTTCGAAGACCTCAGCTCCCTCAAGGATCTCCACCCCGCTTCTCCGCAGCGCTGCAGCCAGTCCAGCGGTGAACGTGTCCGCTTTCACATGCCAGTGCTCTTGCACAAGGAAACCCGCGGCGATCCTCGGCGACAGCGCGGGCTCAAGCTCATGCAGCTCAGTGCCGGTGATGATGTCGTCCGGGAGGTCGTAGCCGAGCTGCTTCATCGGAGCCAGCTTGTGCAGCTCCCTGCGCCCGTCCTCGACGCGCTGAGCAGCGTAGACCATTCCCTGCCTGTGCAGCTCGAACTCTACGCCGTCACGCTGCATCTCCTCGACGAGGTCAAAGACGCCACGACCGAGCTGACCGATCGCTGCCGTCCCTCGCTGATGATCGCGCTCGTTGCAGTAGCTGCGGAAGCGGACGAGCCACGGAGCGAGCGCCTGCATGTGCGAGGGCTTGAAGTAGAGCGCCGAATCCCGGGCGAGCAGGGCCCTCATACCCGTTAGCGTCAACCCCGCTTCGGGGAGCGGACCGGCCTGCGCCGGGCATAGCCAGCCTCCATTCGCAAACGACGCTCCCGACCCGATGCGATTGCTCTCGACCACGATCACGTCCGCGTCGAAGCGGCGCAGGTAATACGCCGTGCACAAACCGGCGACGCCAGAACCGATGACGACTGTCTTGCTGCTCACGACGGCACGACGATCCCAGCCGTTACCTGAAGCTCGATGAGCATCCCGGGGACGGCGAACCCGCACACCACGGTGGTGCGGGCCGGCCGCGGCGGGGTGAAGTGCTCGCACCAGATCCGATTCCAGTCCGCGAAGTCACCCGCGTCAGCGAGGAAACACTCCACCCGGAGGACAAGATCCCATCGCGATCCGCAGCGGTCGAGCACCGGCCCGATATCGCGGAGGACGGCGCGGGCCTGCTCCGGGAAGTCGGTAGCGACGACTGCCAGTGTGCCCGGGTCGACGGGCGCGCGACCCGACAGTAGAACAAGGTCACCCCACCGAACGGCGTCCGACATGACCGTGCCGGCCGAGCCCATCGTCGATCCCGAACCGACGACCACATGCTCAGGTTCCATCAACAACCCCCTCTCTCGTTATCGGCGCTACTGAAAGTCAAGCGCCTGCCCCCCGTCGATCGGCAGGATCACTCCGGTGACCCAAGCGGCACCGCCATCGCACAGCCGCGATACCCACATCGCGATCTCCTCGGGGTAGCCGATGCGACCGAGCGGTATCTGGGGCATCAGCCATTCGTGGGCCGCCTCCCGGCTCGGTGCCCACGTCTCGTGTATCGGTGTGTCCACCGGGCCAGGAGCGATGCAGTTGACACGGATTCCCTCGCCGGCAAGCTCCGCAGCAAGCGATCTCGTCAGGTACTCCAGCGCAGCCTTGGTCATGCCGTACAGCGACTGCGTCGGGCGGACGATCGTTCCCGAGGACGAGCTGATGTTGACAACCGATGCGTTGTCGGCAGCCCGCAGCGCCGGCAGCGCTGCCTGGATCAGGAAGTATGGCGCGCGCACGTTTGTCGCGACGTGCCAGTCGAACTCGTCGATTGTGTATTCCTCGAGCGGGCGAGTCCTGATGACGGCCGCGTTGTTGACGAGCACGTCGATGCGTCCGAAACGGTCAAGCGCCGCCACGACGAGCTCTGACGCCGCATCGGGCAGGGCTAAATCGACCGGAATCACGGCGGCGCGGCCGCCGTCGGCTTCGATCGCCGCTGCCACATCCCTCAATGGCAGCTCGCGCCGTCCCGTGAGAACGACATCGAGGCCATTGGCCGCGAGCGTCTTCGCGACCGCCTCGCCTATTCCGCTTCCCGCGCCCGTGATAATTGCCGCTCTGCGCCGTGTGTCCATGTCCATGCTCTGGCCCATGCATGATCTACGATGGTCCGATGACCGGACCAGAGTGTACTCACCGGCGCCCTGAGCGGACAAGCCCTGATGGACTCCGAGTCCTGTAGCGTGCATCAGCGCGGTGGCCGAAAGCTCTGACCTCACTCTCTCGCGCGCGCCTCGTCGGAAGCTCGCGGAGTCCGTGGCCGAACAACTGCTCGAAGCGATCAGGGATCTCCCCCCGGGGACGCGCATTCCATCGGAGCGCGAGCTCACCAAGCAGCTCGAGGTCGGACGATCGACCGTGCGGGAGGCACTCAACGGACTCGCGCTGCTCGGGTACGTTGAGATCCGTCACGGTCAGGGAGCCTTCGTCGTCAACCGCCAGGTGTCGCAGACCGAGCCCGACGCGCTCGAGGCCGCCCTGGAGCGCGGGATCACGCACGACTTCATCGAGGCCCGTCTCGTGGTCGAGGTCGAGGTCGCCCGTCTCGCGGCGGAGCGGCGCAGCGAGGAGGACCTCGATCAGATCCGCGAGGTCATCGACGAGCAGCAGCGTCTGGCTGGCGGCGAGACGGACGCTCTCATCGACGTGGCGGCCAACTTCAATGTCGTCGTTGCCGAGGCGGCTCACAACGAGGTGTTCGTCGCGCTCGTGCAGTCGTTCGTCGGGCTGATGGTCGATCGCGGCCCAAAGATCTACGCGCTCGAAAACTTCCCAGAGTGGGACCTCAAGGAGCACCGCGGCCTGTACGCCGCAATCCGCGACCAAGACGGGGAACTCGCAGCTAAGCTGATGCGCGATCACATCAACGCGCTCGCGGTGCACTACAAAAAGGCCGGCGCCGGCTGATCTGAACGCAGGCGCAGCTCGATCCGATACGAACCGTCACCGGACGGGGCCGAGACCACACGTCGCGCTCCCGTAGCGCGCGAGGATCGGCCACACATCGATGATCGTTTCGCCCTCCGCGACGAAGTAGATGTCGTAGAGATTGACCGTCGTCGGCCCGTAGCCGGGCATCAGCGCAACGTGGTCGCCCACGTCGAGGTCCGACCCGCTGGCGAGTTCGAGCGCGGTGTGCTCCTCGTGGACGAAGTGCTCACCGTGTTCGAAGCGGACGCTCGCGACACCTCCCACCACCTCGGGCGCGATCCGGTCGATGCCAATCGACTTGCGCCCGCAGTCGACGACGGCAAGGCTTCCGTCGCGCGAGATGATCGTCGCCTCGACCGTTAGGGCGACGTCGAAGCCCGGCACGAGGTTGCGATGGAAGGCGTCCATGAAGATGTAGGAGCCGGCATGGATCTCGGTGACCCGCGGGTTCGCACCGGTGATGTCCCACGTTCCGAAGCCTCCGCCCGCGATGATCTCCGTGGAGAGTCCCGCCTGCACGAAGGCATCGGCCGCGTCGACAAGGATTGCGTTCGCCGCCGTCGCCTTCTCGATGCGCACCGCTCGGTCAGGCTCGAGCATGCAGTGCCCCTCGTAGCCGAGCAGACCGTCCAGCGTGAGACCCGGCAGCGAGTCGATCAGCTGCCCGAGGGCGACGGCGGCCTCCACCGAGCGAACCCCCGAACGATGCAGACCGACGTCGATCTCAACGATCACGTGGATGTTTGTGCCGACGTGGACGGCGGCCGCAGAGACTTCACGTGCACTGTGCTCACTCTCGATCGCTACCGTCACCCGACCGAGGCCGGCGATCCGCGCGAGCTCGGCCGACTTGACCGGCCCCACTACCTGGTTGGCGATCAGAATGTCCGCGAGGCCAGCGTCGATCATCGCGCTCGCTTCCCAGATGGTCGCAGTCGTCAACCCGATCGCCCCGGCGTCGAGCTGCATCTGCCCGAGCACCTGGCTCTTGTGGATCTTTGCGTGCGGGCGCAGAGCCGCTGGCAGCCCCTCCATGCGAGCCGCCATCTCGGCGAGGTTGCGCCGCACGGCGGGCAGGTCGATCACGAGGGCCGGTGTCGGCAGCGCAGCACGCGTTGAGCCGATCAACGCTCGCGCGTTGCCGAGGTGGTCGCGAACGGTGCTCATGTGTCAGGCCTCCGGGTCGATGCCGCCTTCGGGCAGGATCTGGCCGCCGTCGACGACGAGTCCCTGGCCCGTGATGTAACCGGCCTCCTCAGATGCGAGGAAGCGGACGGCCCAGCCGATTTCAGCGGGGTCCGCGAGACGGCCGATCGGGATGTCCTTCGCCATCTCGGCGATGAAGTCCTCACCGAATCCCCGGACGCCGGACGTCAGCACGTTGCCCGGCTGGACGGCATTGACCGTGATGCCGTCGCTGATGAGCTCCAATGCGGCACCCCTCATCAGGCCGAGCATGGCGGCCTTGGACGCCCCGTAGTGGCTGAGGCGTGGCTGGCCGGTGACCGGCCCGGTTATGGAGGAGGTGAGCACGATCCGCCCGTAACCGTTTCGTCGCATGGCCGGCGCACACGCCTGAATCGCGTGCAGCGCGCCTTTGACGTTGACGTTCATTACACGGTCCCAGTCCGAATCGGACATGTCAGCGAGCGTGCTGGTCGGATAGATGCCTGCATTCGCCGCCAAGATGTCGAGACGGCCGAGCTGCGCGCAGGCCTCGTCTACGGCCACATCGAGAGCGGCACGATCAACGACATCGGCCTCGAAAGCCATCGCTGTTCGTCCGGCCTGGCCGAGCTCATGGGCGAGCGCTGCGGCGCCTTCGCCGTCGAGATCGATCAGCACGACCGCCGCCCCCTCCTGCGCGAGCACCGACACGATGCCCATCCCGATTCCCGTTGCCGCACCCGTCACGACTGCGACGCGCCCATCAAGTCCCTTCATGAGTCGCCCTCTCTCCTCCGCTCTCCGTTCTCGGTGATGGCTCCTCCCCAATGACCCACCAAAGATAACAACTGGTCTGATGAGCTGCTGATATGGTGCTGGCACGTATGAGGCTCGTCAAGCACGCACGGGACGAGAACACTGAGTTCGCAGCCTGAGACGAGCCTCGGCTTGGCCCCGGAAGTCGGGATGGCACTTGACGAGGTGCCGACGCCCGCGCTCGTCGTCGATCTCGGCTGCATGGAGCGAAACATCGAGACGTTCGGCCGAGAGATTGCTGACCGTGGCGGGACGCTTCGCCCACACATCAAGACTCACAAGAGCCCGGAGATCGCCGCGCTCCAGTCTGCCGCCGGAGCCCACGGCATCGCCGCCGCGAAGCCGTCCGAAGCACAACCGTTCCACGATGCGGGCTTCGAGGACATCGTCATCGCGTTCCCATCGATGGGGCGGGACAAGTGGGACCGTATCGCCGTCATGGCGCAGTCCACGCGCATAACGGCGAATGTGGATAGCAGGGAGCAGGCGCAGGGACTCAGCGCTGCGGCATGTGCGCGGGGAGCCACAGTCGGCGTGCAGATCGAGATCGACAGCGGCTTCCACCGCGTCGGCATCCCGATCGATGCCGTCGACGACGTCGCCGACTTCGCAAGGCTGCTGGCTGCGCTGCCTGGACTCGACTTCGCAGGGATCACTACGTTCCGGGGCAAGCTTGGCCCGCGACTCGCCAGGATGACACCCGAGGAAGCCGGTCTCGAGGAGGGCGAGATGATGGTCGCGCTCGCCGAGCAGCTTCGCGCAGATGGCATCGACGTCCGTGAGGTGACCGCGGGCTCGACGATTACCGGCCTGGGCGTCACATCCGTGCCCGGGATCACCGAAGTTCGCGCGGGAACGTACGTTTTCTACGACGCGATGATGGTGGGACTCGGCGTGGCACGCCCCGAGCAGGTCGCCGCGACGATCCTCGCGACTGTCGTCAGCACCAGGCGCCCCGGATGGGCGACGATCGACGCCGGCACTAAAGCTTTCAGCGGAGACCGCGGCATGGCGGGGGCGACCGCGTCCAGCGGCGGTGTCGTCTCCGCGGCCGCCCACCTGGACGCCTCTGTCGTATGGACGACCGAGGAACACGGGATGGTCCGTCTCGGGGAGGGCGTGTCGCTTGAGGTTGGGGAGCGAATCGAATTCGTGCCTTACCACGTCTGCACGGCGGTGAACCTGTGCGACGAGCTTGTCGGCGTAAGAGACGGGCGCGTGGAACGGATCTATCCCGTTCGCGCACGAGGCTGTCGCACATAGGGACGTGGCGTTCAGCAATCAGGACATTGACAACCACCGCCCGAGGGCAGCGATCCGGGGCAACGACAGGGACATGGGCTCTCTCCCGATGGCGCCATCACCAACGGCGCATTTTCTACGTGCGCACAACGACATCGGGCAAGGAGCATTCAGCCGTTCGCGGTCGAACACCTCGGATGACCAAGAGCATGCCCCCGGTGGACGCGGCTGAGCCTACGACCGCCGCTCCGCACACGATCGGGGCGACGCCGGTGGAGCGGTCGTTCGCCGACGGCGTCCGCGCGGGCATCCCGTTCGCGCTGGCGGGCGGGGTGTTTGCTGTCACCTACGGTGTCGCCGCGCTACCTCTCCTGGGTGCCGTTCCGGCGGTGGTCATGTCGATGATCGTGTTCGGCGGGGCCGCGCAGTTCGGAGCGCTCACGGTTCTGGCGTCGGGTGGAGGAGCACCCACGGCGATCCTCGTCGGCACCCTGATCAACCTGCGCTTTCTCCCGATGGGCATCTCGCTTGCACCGTCGCTCCCCCATCGGCTGCGCAGGCGCGCCGCCCATAGCCAGGCGACCGTCGACCCGTCGTGGGTCATGGCGCGGCGGCCCGACGGACGGTATGACATCGATTTCATGCTCGGGGCGTCGGCTGCACAGTACGTGAGCTGGGTGTGCGGCTCCGCGCTCGGCGTGGCACTCGGGCCGCTTCTCGGCAACACGACGCAGACACTCGGACTCGACGCCGTCTTTCCTGCGTTCATGCTCGGTTTGCTCGCGACCGAGCTGCGGCGGCCAGGCGCGCGCGTCGTCGCTGCCGCCGGCGCCATGATCGCGATCGTGCTGACTCCGCTCCTCCCTCCCGGGCTTCCCATCGTCGCTGCCACAGCCGCCACTTTGCTTGGGACCAGACCATCGTGATGACCGTGTGGGCAACGATTGGAGGCCTGGCGGCCGCCACGTTCTTGATTCGCGCGGCCGGGCCGGTCGCACTCGGCGGTCGGGAATTGCCGAAATTCCTGGCGCGCATCGTTCCGATGCTCGCCCCCGCGCTGATCGCGGCTCTTGTGGCGGTCGACACCTTCGGCGGCGCGGGAAGGTCGTTGTCGCTCAATGCGCGGGTCGTCGGACTTGGCGCGGCAGGGATCGCCCTCTGGCTGCGGGCGCCGATCCTGCTCGTGGTTGCGTGTGCGGGGGCGGCGACAGCGGTCGCGCGACTCATAACGTGACCCGCTGCACCGCC
This sequence comes from Solirubrobacteraceae bacterium, assembly GCA_030038955.1. Taxonomy (GTDB): domain Bacteria; phylum Actinomycetota; class Thermoleophilia; order Solirubrobacterales; family Solirubrobacteraceae; genus Palsa-465. Next base: position 146 of record JASHQV010000122.1, on the reverse strand, counting down.
GGAGCATCCTGGATCTCGTTTGAGAACGTCAGCGAGGCCCGGCGGCAATGACGGAATGGACCTCCTGGGCGCGCGGGTTCATGCCGAAGCCGGTGAGCACCCACGTCGCGCCGGCGGCACGCCACGGCTCCGCATCCTCGCCCGGC
>JASHQV010000121.1 GCA_030038955.1 Solirubrobacteraceae bacterium | reverse complement strand
CCGAGTCAACGGCAGCCTGGATCCGCTCGGCGGCGAGGATCACGTTCGCCTCAGCTGCGAACGCGTCGGCCGCGATCTCCCCGACCACCTGCAGGAGCTGTCTGTCCTCAGTCGGCGTCTGCGGCGTGCTGGCGTGACTGAAGTTGCGCCGGCGGCGCTTGGCGAGGGCGACCGCATCGTTACGGACGCTGCGCAGGACGCCGGCGGTCAGAGCCTGCAGGTAGAGCTGGAGAAAAGCTCCGTAGTAGCTCGGCGGCAGCGGGCCGTCCGGCTCGCCGAGGTCGTAGTACTCGTCCTCGGCGACGTGCACGTTGTCGAGGAGCGTCGTGCCGGTGGCCGTTAGGCGCTGTCCGAAGCCGTCCCAGTCGTCCTCGACCGTGACTCCGTCACGGTCGAGCGGGATGACCGCGCCGGCGATGCGGTTGTCCGGCGCGGCCGCCCAGATCTGGGTGTAGTCCGAGTACCGGGTGCCGGTCGAGTAGTACTTCCTGCCGTTGAGCCGGTAACCGCCGTCGGGGTCGAGCGTGAACGCAGTGTCGAAGTAGAGACCGACAGGATTCGCGCTCTGCTCGGCGAAGCCGTTGCCGACGAGCGCGTTCGCGTTCAGCAAGGCGAGCCCGCGGGCGCGCGCGTCCGAGTCCGGGTTCACGATCTGCTGCTCGACGAACCAGTAGTGGGTCCGCAGAATGTGGGCCACGTTCGAGTCGGCCTCCGCGAGTGCGATGACCGTCTCGAACAGCTCCCGGACGGTGGCCCCACCGCCGCCCTCCTGCACCGGTATCCGCAGCCGACCGAGGCCGGCCTGCTTGATCCAGGCGATCGCCTCGAATGGCGGCTTCAGCTCGCGCTCGCGCTCCTCGGTGCCCGCGGCGATGCGGGCGAGCAGCTGCTCGAGCTCTGCCGAGCCGGGGCGGATCGCGGGCGTGCTCGTCGCTGCTGTGCTGGTCGTGGTCGTCATCCGGCGAGCCTCCTTCTATAGTAAATCCATTGAATTACTTAGCTTCGCTCCAGCATTCTTGCACAGCTGTGCGCGAGTAACGCGAGGTCGCCAAGGTTTGTCCGAAGGCGTGATCGCGAAAGCGGATCAGGGATGCGCTCGCTGACGTTCCCGCTGCGCGTCGCCTTCGATCTCGTCGGTCGTCGCCCGATCCGCGAGGGCGGCGCCGTCGACCAAAGCGTGCGCGTGCGCGCGCGCCCATTGCTTGGCGGTGTCGTCGAACTGCGATACATCCGCCTCCAGCACGAACAGCCCTCGGGCGGGGACGTGAGCCCCGAGCTCGAGCAGCAGCGGAACGAAATGAACGTCGATCGCGAGCTGATGGTTGGGCGCGCCGCCGAGTAGGATCGGCACCGCCGCGGCACCAGCGAGCGCGCCCGTGTCGAGCCGGTCCAGGAACGCCTTCAGCAGGCCGGAGTAGGTTGCCTTGTAGGTGGGACTGGCGATCACCAGCAGGTCACCGGCGAGGACGTCGTCGATCGCCGCGTTGGCACGGTCGTCGGCGGGATCGAGGACCGCCGGCCCGAGCGCAGCGAGGTCGACGTCGAGCGGCGGGCCGCCGCCGAGCACGCCAGCCAGCTCGCTTGCGAGCGTGCGGGCGAGCGCGTGCGTGCGTGAGGCGGGGCGCGGGTTGCCGATCACGGAGACGATCGTCGCGGTCAACGCGCCACCACCAGCCCGCAACGACGAAGATCCTCCTGCAGCTGCGCCTGGCGCCCGCCGTCGAGCAGGCGAAGCTCGCGCACGCCGGCCGCCTGCAGGAGGCCGGCGACTAGTGCCCCGTCGATCGGTTCATCGCACACGCACGCGGCAGCGGTCGGCTGCCGCGGCTTGGCGTAGACGATCACGCCGGCGCCGTCGCGGACGATCGCCGTCGCTGCGCCGTCGAGCTGACGGCGGCAGTCGCACAGCAGGGAGCCGAACGCGTCGCCGAACAGGCACGCCACGTGCACGTGGACGAGCGGCATCGTGCGGGCGGCTGGATCGCCGTGGATCAGCACGACCGTGGCCGGATCGGCGTCGGCTGCCGCGTAGCCGACGGCGCGGAACATCCCGTCCCTGGTCGGTAGCGTGCAGCCGATCGAGAGCTCGGCGGCCTGACGTGCGATCGAGCCACTCTGCAGCTCAGCTACGGGAGCGACCTGCAGCCGTCCGAGCCGGTCGTCCAGTCGCGCCTCGCGCAGCGACGCCACCCGCCCCTGGCGATCGACCACCGCGCACAGCGCGACGGCTGGAGCACGACCGCTGAGGCGTGCAAGCTCGATCGCCGCAGCCGCGGCGCTTCGCGGTCGCTCGTCGACCAGTGCCGGATACACGTGCCCGGGAATCGTGAGGTCGCTCGACCGGCTGTCGGGGTCTGCCGCCACGCGCATCGTCAGCGCGCGGTCCCGCAGCGACCAGCCGCCGTCGATCCCGGCGGCGGCGTCGATCGGTGCCGTCAGGGCGAGCTTGCGGGGACCGTGACCGCCCACCGTGTGGCGGGCGCCGTGGGTCTGCCGCCAGGGTGCCGGCAGCGCGAGTCGCCGCGCAGCGGACTCGGGCAGGCCCAGCACGACCATGCCGCCGCCGAGCGCGTGCAGCCGCTCGAGCCGCTGCACGTCGATGCCGTCAGCTGGGCAGGCGAGGAACACGGCCTGATCGCGGTCGTCTACCACGAGCACGAGCTCGCGGTCAGCGAAGCGCGCGGCTGCCTGCTCGAGCGTGCCCATTGGCGATCCTCAGCGGGCCCGTAGCGACACGTAGCTTCCGCGGTGGTGCAGCAGCGGCCCGAGATCCTCGTCGCCGTGCTCGACCGCGACGAGCCTGCCGACGACGATCTCGTGATCGCCCCCGGCGAGGCAGCGCTCGAGCAGGCAGTCGAGCACCGCCAGCGCTCCGTCCAGGTGCGGGTTTCCCGTCTCGCCCAGCCGGTAGCTGACGTCCTCCCAGCTGGCCGCCTCGCCGCGCCTGGCGAAGTTCGCCGACAGCCATTCCTGGCCTTCCGCCAGCACGTTGACCGCCAGTACCTCATGCTCGCGGATCGAGGCCAGCGTTCGGCTCGACCGCTCCAGGCACACGAGCAGCAACGGAGGCTCCAGCGACAGCGAGCTGACTGCGCTGGCGGTCGTGCCGACCGGCGTGCCGTCCTCGGTCGAGGAGGTGACGACGGTGACGCCGGTGGCGAACTGGCCGAGCGCCCGGCGGACGAGTCCGCGCGAGCCGGCGCCGCTGCGCAGAAGCGTCGCACCCATCGCCTACAGCTGCCCGTGGTTGGGGGGGAGCGCCCCGTTCAATAGGAAGTTTCCGACGTGGTGGTACTTCCAGTCAGCCGGATCGTGGCTGGCATGCGTGCGGGCGTTGCGCCAGTGGCGGCTCAGGTCGTAGCGCTCATCGGCGGCGCTCGCGCCGGTCAGCGCAAACAAGTCGCTGGCGACCTCCACCGCCACCTCGCTGGCGAACGCCTTCGCCTGCGCGACCGCGATCGACCCCCGCGCGGCCGCTGCCGCGTCGGCCGGCCTCCGCCCGATCTCCTGCTGCGTCGCCGCTGCGTCGGCCAGCAGTGTCTCCGCTGCCCGCACACGTGTCGCCAGCCGACCGTAGCGGCCGATCGTGTAGACGTCCTCGGCTGCGGTCGCCGCCCAGCCCGCGCGTGCGGCCTCGAAGAACGGTCGTCCGCGCGTGCGGACGAACTCGCCTGCGTCACGCAGGGCGCCGCCGGCGATCCCCACCTGGATCGCTGCATGGACGAGCTGCGCGCGAGCTCCCAACTGTTGGGGAACAGCGAACGCCTCGTGGTAGGGGATCACGAGCTCGGGATCGACGGCGACATCGACGAAGCTCGCGCCGCCGCTGACCGTGGCGCGCTGGCCCATCGTGTTCCAGTCCTGGTCGAGGGCCACGCCGTCGGCGTCCCTCGGCACGAATGCCAGCACCAGGCGGTCCTCGTCGTCGAGCGCGCTGACGGCGATCCAGCGTGCGCTGAGGGCGCCGGTGCAGTAGTACTTGCGCCCGTCCAGCCGTCGCCCATCGCGCAGGCGCGTCGTTAGGTCCTGAGCGTGACGCCCGCCGCGTTCGGAGAGCGCGTTGCCGAACCTGCCCCCCGTCAGCGCTTCGCCGAACAGCTGCTGGCGCTGGTGGTCGGTCCCCCACACCGCCAGCACGTCGACGATCAGGAAGTGACCTTGTGGGACCTGCGCGATCGCGGGGTCAATCGCGGCGATCGTGCGGATCACCTCGGCAAGCGTGACCATCGAGACGTCCGTGCCTCCGTGGGCGCGCGGCACCGTGATCGCGAGCAGGCCGCTGGCATCGAGCTCGGCTAGCTCGGTCACCGGAACCGCGCCGGTGCGATCGCGATCGATCACCCCGGGCGTGATCGCGTCGGCGAGCTCGCGCGCGGCGACAATCGCCTCCGCGTCGGAGGCGAGCAGTGGCGGCGCGATCGAGGTGGCCGTCATCCGGCCACCGACAGCGCCGGGTCGGTGTCGGACAGGCCGGCAGCTGGATCTGGAACCGCGGACGGATCGAGGCCGTTCGCCAGCTCGAGCTCACGCACGATCGGCAGCACCTCCTCGCCGAAGCGCTGGACCTCTTCGTGGTAGTGGAGGAAGCCGGTCAGGATCAGATCAACGCCGAGCTTGCGGTATTCGACGATCCTGCCTGCGACCTGCTCGGCGGTGCCGATCAGCTGCGTCCGGAAGCCGTCGTTGTACTGGACGAGATCCTCGAACTTGGAGTCCGCCCACATCCCCTTCTTGTCGGCCGTCGACTGACCGGCCTGCTTGACCGCCGCGCCGAATCCCTCGACCGCTTCCACGTGCGCCTTGGCGATGATCTCGCGCAGCGTGTCCCGCGCCTCGCGTTCGCTGTCACGGACGATCACGAAGCCGTTGAGCCCGAACCGAGGGCCGTCCGTGCGGCCCGCCTCAGCGGCGATTCGGCGCAGGTCGTCGAGCTGCTCGACGACCCCCTCGAACGACTTGCCGTTGGAGAAGTACCAGTCGGACAGCCGGCCACCGTTGACGCGGGCAGCCGTCGAGTTTCCGCCCTGGAAGATCTCCGGGTGCGGCCGCCCCGGCCAGGACAGCGGCTTGGGCTTCAGGCTGAAGTCGCGGATTCGGTAGAAGTCGCCGGCGAGGTTCGCCTCGTCCTCCGTCCAGATCCGCTTCAGCGCGAGGATGAACTCGGCGCTGCGGCGGTACCGCTCGTCGTGCTCCAGCCACGGCTCGCCGAGCTGGCGGAACTCGTCCTTGAACCAGCCCGAGACGACGTTCACCGCGACCCGCCCACCCGACAGGTGATCCGCGGTTGCGACCCATTTCGCCAGCACGCCCGGGTGCCACAGCCCGGGGTGGATGGCGGCGATCAGCCTGAGGCGCTCGGTCGCGAGCAGCAGCGCGAGGCTGAAGCTCGTCGACTCGTGCTGGTACTCGGCGCCATAGCTGGCCGTGTACCGAACCTGGCTGAGCGCGTAGTCGAACCCGGCGCGTTCGGCAATCCGCGCGAGCTTGCGGTTGTACGCGAACGACCAGTCGGTGCGCTGCTCGATCGTGCTCGTGACGAGCCCCCCACTGACGTTCGGCACCCAGTAGGCGAAGCGGAGCGGCTCGGTCGTTGGGTCGGTAGGCATGGGATCAGACCTCCATCGTTGCGTGCTCGATCGGCTCGCGATCGCGGCCGCCGCTGGTCGGCAGAAACGAATGCAGGACCACGCTCACGCCAGCTGAGGATGCTCGCTGGCCCGGTGACGGTCAAATAGGCGTTTCCGAAGCTATGATAGGTTTTCTGTACAAAGTACATTGACGCACTTAACTATGCTGTTCGAGGACTGAAACGGCGATGCCGGATGCGTACTGAGCAGCTCGAATACGTGACTGCGATCGCCCGGTTTGGCTCGTTCCGAAGCGCCGCCGAGCATCTCCACATCTCGCAGCCCGCGCTCAGCGAGACCGTCCGGAACCTGGAACGCGAACTGGGCGTGGACCTACTTGATCGCCACCGATCCGGCGCGAGGGTGAGCGCGGAGGGCCGCGAGCTGCTGCCCCGCATCGTCAACGTGCTAGACGCCGTCGACGGACTCCGACGAGCCGCCGACGAGCACCACCAGACGAGTCGCATGGTGCGAGTCGGAACCGTCAATGCCGGCACCGTGAGACTGCTGACGCCGACGATCCGAGCATTCCGCGAAACGCATCCCTCGACCCAGGTCGAGGTTGTCGGCGCACAGGAGGCGCACATCCACCGAGCCCTGCAAGAGGGAAGCTTCGACCTCGGCCTGTTGACCTGCCTATCAAACGACGACATGCCCCCGGAGCTCGAGACGACCCGGCTGCTGAGCGGACACGCGGTGGTCTGTATCCGGCCCGACAGCCGTCTCGCGCAGCTAGACGCGATCGCGGTCGAGGAGCTGCTGTCAGTGCCGCTGATCGTGATGCGCGCCGGCTACCTGATGCATCGCTTGCTGCACCGCCTGCTGGCCGGCCGGACACCTCCGGTCTCGTACTCGACCGACGGTGGCGAGATGGGCAAGCTAATGGTCGCCGAAGGCCTCGGCGCGACGCTCCTGCCTGACTTCAGCCTGATCGGCGATCCGCTCGAGCGTGGCGGACAGATCACCTGGCGGCCATTGCGTGACGACGACACCGAGGTGTGGCTTGTGATCCGGCGACGGCGTTCGGGCTCACATCCCCTGGCCACGCGCAACCTGCACGCGATGTTCGTGGCGCGCGCACACGCACTCGAGCTCGCGCGAACGGGCGCGATTCGCTGACTCGACGCTCCGCGGGGTCGCGGTCAGGCGAGGCTTGCGGCGTCGCCCTGCGCGAGCGCCTCGCGCGCCGCCGCGGCTGCGTCACGGACCGCCCGCGATACCCGGTAGCGGCGCGAGCGGCAGCCCGGCGAGGCTCGGCACCGATCTGGGGACGGGTGAGAACCGGGGGAGCTCGAGGGCGAACACCGGCCCCGCCGAGTCTGACCGCACCGAGCAGCGCCCCGCGTGAGCCTTGGCGATGGCGTCGACGATCGCCAGCCCCAGCCCGACGCCGCTGCCGCTCCTGCCAAGCGCGGAGTCGGCCCTGCCGAACCGCTCGAAGATCCGCTCCAGCGCTTGCGCCGGCACCCCCGGCCCGCTGTCCGCGATCTCGATGATCAGCTCGTCGTCATGCCCGCGCCGCGCGCGCAGCTCGATCGTGTCGGATTGGCCGGTGTACTTGACCGCGTTCTCCAGCAGGGCGTCTAGCGCGACGCAAACCCGGTCCGGGTCGATCCGGATCGACCCTGCCGGCACCGCACCGAGTCGCCAGACCCGCGGAGCGATGTCGACCCAGCGGAAGAACACCTCCTCGAGGAAGGGCACCAGCTGCACCTCGCTGTAGCAGAGGAAGTCCGGCTGTGCCGCCGCGGCCAGCAGCAGCAGGCGCTCGATGATCCCGTCCAACCTCGACAGCTCCTGCAGGCTCACGGTGAGGTCCGCGTCGGCGCCGATGCGCCGACCCAGCAGATCGAGGTGGCCGCGGGCGATCGTCAGTGGCGTGCGCAGCTCGTGCGAGGCGTCCTGGAGGAACTGCTGCTGGCGCTCGAGCAGCGATCGCTGCTGCTCGGTCAGGGACTCGGCCTGCCGCAGCGCGTCCTCGCGGCGGCGAGCGTTCCACAGCAGAATCAAGCACATGGCGGCCATCGCTGGCGGCGCATCGACTGGGTTGGGCCAGAGACGGACCACGTCGAGCACGTCGATCAGCATCGCCAGACACGTCGCGGCGGCGAGCACGAAGATGCCCTTCAGAAGCCGGTCGGCGCGCAACATCAGCAACCCGTAGGCGACGGCCAAGCTGGTCCAGACAACCTGGTAGGGCAGCACCTCCCAGCTCTGCCAGATCAGTGCCGCGCCGTAGTTGAGGACGGCGAGCGCGACCCAGGCCCCCTCCAATCCCACCAGGCGCTTGGCCGATCGGAGCCTATGCGGCAGCGCGGTAGCCGACATTGCGGACGGTTTCGATCGGCGCGTCCGGTCCCAGCCGATGCCGCAGGCGCCGCACGCAGACATCGACCACATTCGAGTGGGGATCGAAGTCGTATCCCCACACCTCGGCCAGCAGACGCTCACGGCTGACCACCTGGTCGGTGTGGGTCATCAGCACGTGCAGCAGGCGGAACTCGCGGTCGGAGAGATCGACCAGGCGGTCGCCGAGGTGTGCCTGGCGGCGGGCGACGTCGAGCTCCAGGCCACGGACCCTGACGCGGTGGTCGTCATCCTCCACATGGACGCGTCTCAGCTGCACGCGTGCCCGCGCCAGCAGCTCGTCCAGCGAGAACGGCTTCGGCAGGAAATCGACGGCTCCCAGCTCGAACCCGTGCAGCCGCGTGGGCAGATCGTTGCGTGCCGAGAGGATCAGCACCGGCAGCTCGGGTCTCCGTTGATGCAGCTCGCGCAACATGCTGAGGCCATCGCCATCGGGCAGCATCAGGTCCAGCACGACGAGGTCGTAGCGGTTGTCCAGCGCGCGGCCGATGCCCTCAGTCGCATCGGTGGCGACGTGGACGCCCAGGCCCTCCGCCTGGAAAGCGCGGGCGACGAACGCCGCGATCCGAGACTCATCTTCGACGATCAGTATCTGCATGCCCGGGATTTCCTCCACGATTCAGTAGAGGCCAGCAGCGCCCCGGTGCGCTCTTGCGGCGAGCCTCAGCGCCGCGCTCAAGGTTACCCCTCACGAGACACGGGCAGAGCCAGCTTGCGCGGGCGCACGCATTGCCGCCGCAGCGAGGCCGCCCCCCGGCGCAGCGCTCAGATGACCTCTAGATGACGTCAAGATGACAATGCGGTCATCTGTGGATTCGATCGACGGCGCCGGCTTGTATAACACGCGGACGAAGGAGCGGAGCAGCTGAGTGCTAACGCAAAACGCGCGCTGGGGACGACGGTTGGCGTCGGCGTCGTGCTGGCCGCGATCGCCGTCTACATCATCCTGTTCCTGACCAGCGCCCCCGGAGCCGCCTCGGCCCGGCCGAGCTCGGTGGGGCCGAACCTGTACCTCGCGACGGTTCCCGCAGCCAAGGGCAACGATCCGCACCCGCTGTGGGTCTCGTACTACGCGGTCAACCCGGGCAATGCCAACTGGCGCACGGGCTGGCGCCACGACACCACGTACGTGCTGCCCGCGCACACGCTGGTGCACGTGACGATCTACGAATACGACGGCGACTCGGGGTCTCGCAACCCATTCATCTCGCAGGCGCAAGGGGTCGTCGGCGGAACCTTCGAGCTCAACGGCAAGCCGACACGCGCGATCAACCCCAAATCCGCCTCGCACGTGTTCGCGATCCCCCAGCTCGGCCTCAACGTGCCGCTCGAGGGGGTAGTTGGCACCGCCAAGAACCAGTGCGCCAATGCGCCCTGCTCGCCGAGCAACGCCCACAACACGATCACGTTCGCGTTCCGTACGCCGGGCAAGGGCATCTACCGCTGGCAGTGCTTCGTGCCGTGCGCGGCCGGGTACATCTTCGGCTTCGGCGGACCGATGCAGACAGTCGGGTACATGGACGGCTTCATCAAGTTCGTCTAGTGGGCCTCCCGGAAACATTCTCCCGGGCCACGGAGGCCCACTAGCTGATGAACGATGGGGTGAACCACTTCCGGCGCATCGCGATCCTGTGGCTCATCGCCAGCGTGATCCTGACGCCGATCGTCGTGATCGTGCTGGCGCCGGGGATGCCGCCCGGCACCGGAACCGTCGAGGCCGCCGGCGATGTATACGACAACACCGTCCTGCTCGGCGTCACCACGCCGATCGCGATGGCGGTGCTGGTCTACCTGGGCTATGCGATCTGGGCGTTCCGCGAGCGCCGCCCAGATGGTCCGGTCGAGGACGGCGTGCCGATCCGCGGCCACATCCAGATCCAGGTCTGGTGGCTGGCCGTGACGCTGGCGGTGGTCCTATTCCTGGCCGCATTTGGAACCGTCGAGCTGCAGGGCGACGGCGCCGGCGGCGGTCAGGGACCGAACCCGGACGCCGTTCCCACCGCCGCCAAGACGGGGCCGCTCCTGCAGGTCCAGGTGATCGCCCAGCAGTGGCAGTTCGATTACCGATACCCGGCTTACGGTGGGGTAGAGACCAACTACCTGGAGATTCCGACCCACACGACGATCGAGTTCCACGTCACCTCGCTGGATGTAATCCACTCGTTCTGGGCCTACCAGCTCGGCGTCAAGGCCGACGCCAACCCCGGTTTCGACAACATCGCCTACGTGACCACGAAGGCGCCGCTGAGGTTCGAGGTTCACTGCGCTGAGCTGTGTGGCGTGTGGCACGGATACATGTACAACGGCGGCTCCGTCGTGCCCAGGAGCCAGTTCGTCTCCTGGATCGAGGGCGAGGAGCGGAGCAATGCTCCTTCCACCAAGTCGTTGCCGCCCTATGCCAAGCAGTACTTCCCCGTGCCAGGAAGGAGAGGCGGATGAGCACAGTCGCAGTAGCCAGGCCGGCGCGGAGCCCCGCGTGGCGCCGATTGATCGACTTCAACCTCCTGACCGCCGTCGTACTCGGCGTCGTCGGCTGGTTCATCGGCTACTTCATCGGCACCCGGATCAACGCCCCGAGCCTCACCTACTTCTCGCAGGAGGCGGGCGAGAACGACATCGCGATCATGCTCGGCTACCTGTTTGGGGTCACGGGCTTCCTGGCCGGACTCGGCTTCCTCAACTACCCGATCAAGCGGATGCTCGGATACCCGCCGACGCTGGGCGAGCACGAGAGCGCCAGCGAGGGCGTCGGCCGCTACTTCCGGCTGTGCACCGACCACAAGGTCGTCGGCATCCAGTACCTGATCGGCATCGGCGTGTTCTTCTTCGTCGCCGGATTGAATGCGATGTTCATCCGCACCGAGCTGCTGCAGCCGAACGTTCACGTGTTCGGGCCCAACCAGTACCTCACCTTGGTCGGACTGCACGGCACGATGATGATGGGGATGTTCACCTCGGGGATCCTCGGGCCGTTCGCCAACTGGGCGGTGCCGCCGATGATCGGCGCCCGCCGGATGGCGTTCCCGCGCCTCGAGTCCTTCACCTTCTGGCTGCTGATGGCCGCCGGCGTGATCCTGATCACGACGATCTTCTTCGGCGGCTTCCAGACCGGCTGGACCGGCTATCAGCCGCTCGGTGACGAGGGGACCGCGGGATACGACTCCTACATCTTGTTCTTCTCCCTGGTCGGCGTGTCGATGACCTTCTTGGCGGTCAACCTGGCGACCACGATCATCACGATGCGCGCGCCCGGGATGACCTGGTCACGGCTGCCGATCTTCTGCTGGGCCGTGCTGGGGACGTGCGGGTTGATGCTGTTGGCCGCGCCGGAGCTGGCCGCCACGCTGGCGATGGCCGCGATGGATCGCACGGCCCAGACGGCCTTCTTCATCGCCAGCAACGGCGGCAGCTCGTTCCTGTTCGAGAACCTCTTCTGGGTGTTCGGCCACCCGGAGGTGTACATCCTCGCCGTCCCCGGATTCGGGATCGTGCTCGAGCTCGCGCCGGTGTTCTGCCGCAAGCCGCTGTGGGGCTACCGCACCGCCGTCGCCGGCATGCTCGGGGTCTCGCTGCTCAGCTTCTTCGTCTGGCAGCACCACCTGTTCGTGAGCGGCATCGACGCCGACCTGCGCCCGTTCTACATGCTCTCGACGGAGCTGATCTCGGTGCCGACCGGCTTCACCTTCCTGTGCTTCATGGGGACGATGTGGCGGGGACGCATCCGTTTCACCGTGCCGATGCTGTTCTGTCTGGGCTGGGCGTTCAACTTCCTGTTCGGCGGCATCTCCGGGGTGCTCGTGTCGGACGTGCCGGACGACGTGACGCTTCATGGAAGCTTCTTCGTGATGGCCCACTTCCACTACGTGCTGATGGGTGGGCTGGTGTTCACGTTCTTCGCGGCGATCTACTACTGGTGCCCGAAGATGTTCGGCTTCAAGTTCAACGAGCGGCTCGGCAAGATCCACTTCTGGAGCCTGTTCATCTCCTTCCAGTCGACGTTCGGGCCGCTGTTCGCACTTGGCTTCCTCGGGATGCCGCGGCGCGTCGTCACCTACCCAACCAGCCTGCAGCCGCTGAACGACTGGGTGTCGGCCAGCGCCTACGTGGTCGGGCTGTCGATGCTGGTGTTCCTGTTCAACGTGATCTACTCGCTGGTGTTCAAGCGCGAGCCCGCGGAGCAGAACCCGTGGCAAGCGAAGTCGGTGGAGTGGCAGATGTCCACGCCGGTGCCGGTGCACGACTTCGATGCGATCCCGGAGTTCGGGCCCGACCCATACCCCTACGGGGTCGAGTCGGCACCCAGCAGCCGGCTCGCGCCCGCGGGAGGGAGCGCCTGAATGGAGTCCTCTGCCGCTTCAGCTCCACTTCATCCACATATCGAGCCGGAGCCGCCCGGCTGGCAGCCGCGAGCGCTGTGGTTGCAGGGGCGGCTCCTGTGTGGGTCGGTTTCGTTCTTCTTCCTGGCGTTCGTGTTCGCCTACTTCTATCTGCATTCGCTCGACCCCAACCACCGCTGGAAGATCGGGCCGCACGTGAGCCCTTCGATCGGGCTCGGGACCGCGGTGATGGTGCTGTTCGTCGCCAGCGCGGCTGCATTCCGGCTCGGCCGCGGCCGGCCGGCGCGGACGCTGACCGCGACCGTTGCGGCCCTGCTTCTCGGGCTGGTAGCGGTCGCCCTCCAGTGCATCCTCTACACGACGCTCGGCTTCGGGCCGTCGAGCGGCGGCTATGCCAGCGTGTACACCGGATGGACCTCGATGTACACGCTGATCGCGCTGATCTCGCTGATCGGGGTCGAGATCCAGGCGGCGAGCCTCTGGCGGATCCGGCGTGAAGGGGTGACCCGGGCGGTTCGGGAAGGCGTGCCGGCGTACGACGAGGCCCTGATCCAGGCGGGGATCGAGGGTTACTCGTTCTACTGGGCGTATTACGCGGCGCTCGGGTTCCTCGCCTGGGTGATCCTCTACCTGGTGTAGGCGATGGACTGGACGGCCTGGTCGCTGGACCCGTCCCTTCTATACGTGATCCCCGCTGGGGTCCTGTACTGGCTCGGCGGCCGGCGACAGTACCGCACCTCGCGCTCTGAGCCCAGGCGTGAGCTGGCGTTTGCGGCTGGCTTGCTGACGATCGTGCTGGCGCTCGACTCGCCGGTCGATCACTACGCCGACCTGCTGTTCTGGGTCCACATGTGCCAGCACATCATGCTGCTGAGCGTGGCGCCACCGCTGATCCTGCTGGGGCGCCCGTGGCCGCGCATGTGGCGGGCGCTGCCGATGGGCGCCCGGGTCAGCGTCGGACGCCGGATCACGCAGGCTCGCTGGACGGCGCCGTTGCGCGCAGTGGCGCGGCCACTGCCGGCCTGGATCCTGTT
>JASHQV010000120.1 GCA_030038955.1 Solirubrobacteraceae bacterium | reverse complement strand
ACCTGGCTCGCTGCTGTCCGACGCGATAGCGACGGACGGCTGATCGTAATCCAGGACGTTATCGATCGAGTTCACGAACGCGAGGTCGGCGGCGCCGTTAGGAGCCCGCGCTCGCGTGACAGAGCCAGTGCGACCGGGAGGCATCATCGGCACCGACCGCACCCTTAGCTCTCGCGGGGTCCTCGCCGCCCTCGTGGGTGAACCCCCGCCTGGACGTGGAGCAGGGAGCCGGCGAAGTTGACCGAACGCCGACGGAGCGCCCACAGCTTGCTCGCCTGCAGGTCTGTGAAGGCGGCGGTCAGGAGTAGCGCGCCGCCTGCTCGCTGTCGGTCGCCTCGACCAGTTAGACGGAGTGTCTCGCGCTATCGGATGCAGAGGAACAAGCAATTACCAGGGGTTTCTGAATGGCCCGGGCAGGAGTCGAACCTGCGCGCGACGGATTATGAGTCCGCTGCTCTGACCACTGAGCTACCGGGCCTTCGTCACAGAACGTAACGGGTGGGGGAGGGGATCGGGTCGGGATGACGAGCTATATGATCTTCGACATGCACTTGGTGATCGCCTCAGGCATCCTCGGGCTCGGCGAGTCCCCAAGCTCGCTCGGGCAGACGTTGGCGCTGCTGATCACGTTCCTGGGGATCGGCGTGCTCGTCAACGGGCTGATCGTCTACATCGTCGCCCAGGTGATCGTCGAGCGCCGTCAGAATCAGGAGCGCCAGCGGAGGACGCAGACCGGGCCACCGGGAGTGACTCCCTCGGCCTGACCGCGGCTGTAGCCCGGGTCGTTGTCTGGCCGGGCGCTCCGTGCGGGTTCGCCGACGTGTTCTACAGGGTGCCGTCGACGCCGCTGCCAGGTGGCGGGAAGGAACGGCCCCCAGCGACGTCGAAACAGATCGCTGCCTATGAAGCAAGGATCAAGCTCCACCGCGGCACCTGCGGCGCCGCATGGTCACCAGGCCCTGTCCGGCTACATCCGCACACGGTTCGACGACTTCAGCCGCTCTCAGAAGGACGTCGCCCAGTACATCGTCGACCACCTTGACGAGGCCGCCTTCCAGACCGCCGAGGAACTCGCTCGCCGGGCGAACACGTCGTCCAGCACGGTCGTGCGGTTCTCGCAGGCGCTCGGCTTCGAGGGCTTTCCCGAGCTCCAGCAGGCCGCGCGCGACGAGTACCGCCGCCGGCCGCCCGGACAGGCCGCCGAGAACGGCAACGGCGGCGCCGCGCCGCTGTTCTCGCTTGACCACACCGAGTTCGAGTCGGCGCTCGCCTCCGACCACGTCAACGTTGAGGACACCGCCCACAAGCTGTCGCGCTCGGAGGTCGAGGCGGCGATCGACGCGATCGTCTCGGCCGAGAAGGTGCTGATCGCCGGCGCCGACCAGATGGCGTTCTTCGCCAGTTACCTGCGCCACCTGCTGATGCTGCTGGACCTCCGGGCGGAGATCGTCGCGAGCCCGAGCCAGGAGGCGCTCGGCCGGCTCAGCCGGATCGACGAGCAGACGCTCGTGATCGGGATGTCGGCGGGCCGCCCGCACCCGCTGATCACGCGCACGATGAAGCTCGCTCGGCACCGCAAGGCGACGACCATGGCGATCACCGACGCGACCCTCTCCGAGGTCGCCCGCCTGGCGCGCATCCGCCTGTACTACTCGTCCAACACGCCGGCGTTCGTGCGCTCGCACACGGCGCTGCTGTCGATCATCCAGGCGCTCGCCTACGGCGTCTACAGCCGCGACGCCCAGTCCTACGACGTCCGCATCAAGGCGTTCCGCCTCAAGTAGCCGCCGCGGGTCGAATATCGACGGATAGTCAGTCGATATTCGACCCGCGAAAACCCGCGAAAGACGCTCAGGCCCGATGCGGCGCTCAGGCTCCACGCGCCGCCACGAACAGCGTCTGCAGCGAGCGCCCGACCCGTCCCTCCAGGTCGTACAGCACCGCCTCCGACTGCCCGCAGCCGTTCGCGGAGACCCGCATCGACGCGTCGAGGCCGATCCACTCGCCGCGTGGCTCGCGCTCGATGTGGATCGTCAAATCGGGGTTGATGAACAGCCACTGTGCCCAGTCAAGCTCGGTGGCGATCCCGTTGGGAAAGTCGGCGGCGGCGGCGAGGCGCTGGTAGGCGGTGGGCTGCTCGCCCGCGACCAGCGGATGCTTCAGGCGAAACCAGGCGGCCGCCGGTCCGGGGTCGAGGAAGCCGCCGGAGACGAACCGGATGTCCATGCCATCGACCGGGAACAGGCGGCCCTCGCGCCGGGGGAAGTCGACTGTTCGCCCCGCCTCGGGCCCGGGCGAGAGGCGCTCCGCTGCCGGCCCGGGCGACAGTCGCTCCGCCGCCGGCTCGCTCGCACCGGGCTGGCGCGCGCCGATCGACGCGGGCGCCCGCGCCACCCGCAGCGCCCGCGCGCGCACGACCTCGACACCCTCACCAGACCACAGCGACCCCTCCAGCAGCTGCACCCGCTTGCCGGGCCGCACGAGCGAGGTCGTCACCCGCAGCTCGCCGAGCGGCACCGGTCGCAGCAGCTCGTAGGTGACGCGCCCGATCGCGAGCCCCGTGTCGCCGCAGCGCTCGAACGCTCGCATCAGCACCGCCGCCGGCGGGCCGCCATGCTGCGCGCCGGCGTCCCACGGGCCGCGCGACAGGTCCGTCGCGTAGAGCGACCCTTGTCGCAGTTCGTACACCCCGTCCACGGCGGCGCACGATACAGCCCCGAGTACACTTGACCGCGATGGCGAGCAACGGCCACACGCCCCGCGACGAGGCGACGTTCACGGTCAAGTCCGGCCTCGCCGAGATGCTCAAGGGCGGCGTGATCATGGACGTGGTCACGCCCGAGCAGGCGAAGATCGCCGAGGACGCCGGAGCCGCCGCGGTGATGGCGCTGGAGCGCGTGCCCGCCGACATCCGCCGCGATGGCGGCGTCGCGCGGATGTCCGACCCCGAGATGATCCAGGGCATCCAGAGCGCTGTCAGCATCCCGGTGATGGCGAAGGCACGGATCGGCCACTTCGCCGAGGCGCAGGTGCTCGAGGCGCTGGACGTCGACTACATCGACGAGTCCGAGGTGCTGACCCCCGCCGATGAGGCCAACCACATCGACAAGTGGGCGTTCAAGGTCCCGTTCGTGTGCGGCGCCACCAACCTCGGCGAGGCGCTGCGCCGGATCGGCGAGGGCGCCGCGATGATCCGCTCCAAGGGCGAGGCCGGGACTGGCGACATCGTCAACGCGGTCCGCCACCTGCGGCTGATCCGCCAGGAGCTCCGTCGGCTGACGACGCTCGGCCTGGAAGAGCTCCCGACCGCCGCCAAGGAGCTGCAGGCGCCGCTGCCGCTGGTCCGCCAGGTGGCGGCTGACGGTCGCCTGCCGGTCGTGCTGTTCTGCGCCGGCGGGATCGCCACTCCCGCCGATGCCAGCCTGGTGATGCAGCTCGGCGCCGAGGGCGTGTTCGTCGGCTCGGGCATCTTCAAGTCATCGAACCCGGAGCGCCGCGCGCGGGCGATCGTCGAGGCCACCACCCACTACGCGGATCCGGCACGGGTCGCCGCCGCCTCCACCGGTCTGGGCAAGGCGATGGACAGCCTCGAGACCTCCAAGCTCGAGGCGGAGCAGCTGCTCTCCCCCCGCGGTTGGTGAGCGAACGCGCCACGGCCGGCACGCTCGCCAGCCAACCCACGGCCAGACCCGACGGTCCCACCGACGACGCCCCGGCCGGCTACCCGACGGTCGGCATCCTCGCACTGCAGGGCGACTTCGAGGCGCACGCGAAGATCCTCGTGCAGCTGGGCGCCGAGCCCCGCGAAGTGCGGGTGCCGGCCGACCTCGACGGGCTCGACGCGCTGATCATCCCCGGTGGCGAATCGACCGTGATGACGCTCGGGATCGAGCGCGAGCAGCTCGCCGAGCCGCTGCGCGAGCTGGCCGCGCGGGGCACGCCGATACTCGGCACCTGCGCTGGGATGATCATGCTCGACCGCCGTCACCTGGGGCTGCTCGACGGCGTCGCCGAGCGCAACGCGTTCGGCCGCCAGACGCGCTCGTTCGAGGCCGACCTGGAGCTCGACGGGGTCTCCGGGCCCCCGGTCCACGCGGTGTTCATCCGGGCGCCGTGGATCGCCGAGCACGGTCCCAAGCTGAAGGTCCTGGCCGAGGTCGACGGCCATCCCGTGGCGGTGCGCCAGGAGAAGCTGATCGCGATCTCGTTCCACCCCGAGCTGTCGGGCGAGACGCGGCTGCACGAGCTGCTGCTCGCGCTGATCAGCGACTAGTGGGTCTCCCGGGAGCGTTGTGCGTGAAATGGCGAGGTTCGGGGGCCGCTGGCCGAGGACGGGCACCGCCGGCGGAACGCCGGTGGTCCCGTGGTGCAGCAGCGCTGCACGAGGATCCGAGGTCAGTGGTCATCCGGGGCCGCCATTGCGGGTGCAATGTTTGCGGGAGGCGCACTAGCTCGCGCGCCTCGATCGGCGCTGGTCGTCTCGGCGGCGGTCAGTGGACAGCCCGCTGGCGCAGGGCCCAGATCGCCCGCTCGCGATCGAACTCGTCCCAGTCGAACGTCGGGAGCCCCTCGGGCCCGGGTGGGGGATGCTCGTCCTCGGGCGGCTCGTCACCGCCGGGCCCGTCGGGCCCGTCGCCACGATCCGACCCGCGCGACAGCCACACCGCCAGCGAGCACGCGCAGATCCCGGACGCGTACACGACCCCGGCCAGCTGCCCGCGGTGGAGCATCGATGCGACCGCCCCGACTGCATACAGCAGCAGCGCCGACAGCACCACCCGGCGTAGCTCCCGCCGCGCGACCGCCCGCCCCGGCGGACGCACGCAGATGCTGCCGAGGATCGCGATCATCAGCCCCGCCGTGAGGGCGAGCTTCCATCCGCTCGAAATGCCGCCGAACATGCTCCGGCCCCATGATTGCTCACCTCGAAACTAAATCAAGGCCTAACAAGAGATTAATCGGATCAGATCGCGAGACCGTGCCGCATCGTGTTCTCCGACACCGCCCGCGGCTCGACGAACTGCAGCAGGTAATCGGGCCCGCCGGCCTTCGAGCCGGTGCCCGACAGGCGGTTGCCGCCGAACGGCTGCCGCCCCACGATCGCCCCGGTGATCCCTCGGTTCACGTACAGGTTCCCGACCGGGGTTCGCGATCTGACGTAGCGCACGGTCCCCGGGTCGCGCGAGAACAGCCCGCCGGTGAGCGCGAACGGCAGCTCGTCG
>JASHQV010000119.1 GCA_030038955.1 Solirubrobacteraceae bacterium | reverse complement strand
CATGGCTCCAAACCGTCACCGGTGCGCTCGCTGCCGATCGCGCTGAGACATCGCCGCGCCACCCGTCCGTAACCTAAGGCGCAATGTCCCTGCGCCTGACCACCGCCGGCGAGTCCCACGGCCCCGCGCTGACGTGCGTGCTGGAGGGGCTGCCGGCCGGCCTCGTGCTGGAGCGCGAGGCGATCGATCGGGATCTCGCCCGCCGCCAGCTCGGGCACGGCCGCGGCGGGCGGATGAAGATCGAGCACGACCGCGCCGAGCTGCTCGGCGGCGTCCGCCACGGACGCACGCTCGGCGGCCCGGTCGCGCTGCAGATCCGCAACCGGGACTACGCCAACTGGGAGGAGCGGATGAATCCGTGGCCGGTGGCGCCGGACGTGCCCGAGGTGCACCTGCCGCGACCGGGTCACGCCGACCTGGTCGGCACCCAGAAGTACGGTCTGTCCGATGTGCGCGATATCCTTGAACGGGCAAGTGCGCGGGAAACGGCGGCGCGCGTTGCCGGTGGGGCGGTTGCCAAGGCGTTCCTCCGGGCGCTCGGCGTGGAGGTGTTCTCGCACGTGCTGCAGATCACGTCGGTCGCCGCGCCCCGGCGCGACGACCTCACGCCGGCGGCGTTCGCTGATGTGGACGAGTCGCCGGTTCGCTGCCTCGACGCCGACGCGACCCGCGCGATGGTGGCCGAGATCGACCGTCTGCGGAAGGCGAATGAGTCGCTCGGCGGGGTCTTTGAGGTGCGCGCCTTCGGGCTCGTCCCCGGACTCGGCTCGCACGTCTCCTGGGAGGAGCGGCTGGACGGCCGGATCGCCCAGGCGATCCTCTCGATCCAGGCGCTGAAGGCGGTCGCGATCGGCGACGGCCACGAGGTCGCGGGGCTGCCGGGATCGGAGGCCCACGACGAGATCTTCTACGACGAGGCGCGCGGCGGCTACTACCGCGAGACGAACCGCGCGGGCGGGCTCGAGGGCGGGATGACGACCGGCGAGCCGCTCGTCGTGCGCGGCTCGATGAAGCCGCTGCCGACGCTGACGAAGCCGCTGCGCTCGGTCGACATCGCCACGCATGAGCCCGCCGAGGCGCTGCGCGAGCGCACCGACTCGTGCACGGTGCCGGCCGCCGGCGTGGTCGGCGAGGCAATGGTGGCGTTCGTGCTGGCCGACGCCTACCGTCGCAAGTTCGGCGGCGACCATATCGACGACGTACGCGCGGCTCTGGCCGCCTACCGGGAGCGAATCGGGTGGCGAGCACCGCGCTGATCGGCTTCATGGGCGCCGGCAAGACGACCGCGGCGCGGACGCTGGGGGAGCGAGCCGTCGACGTCGACGAGGTGATCGAGGCGCGGCTCGGCCGCCGCGTCCAGGACGTGTTCGCCGCGCAGGGCGAGGCCGCCTTCCGCGAGGTGGAGGAGCAGGTGACGCTCGAGCTGCTCGCCGACGTCGAGTTCGACGTGGTCGCGCTGGGGGGAGGGGCGGTGGCCTCGCAGCGCGTCCGCCAGGCGCTGCGAGGCCACCGAGTGGTATGGCTCGCGACGAGCCCCGAGGACGCCTGGGAACGGGTCCGCATCGATGACGGCTCGCTCCCGGGGCGCCCTCTTGCGGTCGATCGCGGGCGCTTCGACGAGCTCCACGAGGCGCGCCAGCCGCTGTACGAGTCGCTCGCCGACGTGATCGTGCCCGCCTCTCGCTCGCGGCAGCTGCCCGCGGTGCTGGCCGCGCTCGAGGGGCTGCCGGCGGAGGCGAAGCTGCTGTGGGCGGCGAACGCGTCGGCCGACTACCCCGTCTACGTCGGCGCCGGCCTGCTGACGCGCGCGCGCTTCTGGCCGGCGGCCCTTGCGGGGCGGCGCGTGCTCGTGACCGACGCCAATGCCGGCCGCCTGTACGCCGACCGGCTTGAGCCCGCGTTCGCGCGGATCGCGATCGCGCCGGGCGAGCAGTCGAAGACCGTCGCCCACGCCGAGATCGTGTGGACCGAGATGGCCCGGCACGGGCTCACCCGCGCCGACCTCGTGGTCGCGCTTGGCGGCGGCGTCGTCGGCGACCTCGCCGGCTTCTGCGCAGCCACCTACCAGCGTGGCGTCCGCTACGTTCAGGTCCCGACGACGCTGCTCGCCCAGGTCGACTCCGCCTATGGTGGCAAGACCGGCGTCGACCTGCCCGAGGCAAAGAACTACGTCGGCGCGTTCCACCAGCCGGCGGCCGTGATCTGCGACCCCGACGCGCTCGCGACGCTGCCGGCCGAGGAGCTGGCGGCGGGCTGCGCCGAGGTGATCAAGACCGGGCTGATCGCCGGCGGCCGGCTGTGGGAGCTGCTCGACGCCGGCGCCGCGCCGACCGATCCCGACGTGATCGCCCGCTGCGTGCTCGCCAAGTTGACGATCGTCGCCGCCGACGAGCGCGACACGGGGCGGCGGCAGCTGCTGAACCTGGGGCACACGGTCGCGCACGCGATCGAGACTGCCACCGGCTACGCCCGCTACCGACACGGCGAGGCGGTCGCGCTCGGCTTGCTGGCCGAGCTGCGCCTGTCGGGCGCCGAGCGGCTGCGCACCCGCGTCGCCGAGCTGCTGGCCGCTCATGGGCTCGCGGTGACGCTCGACGACGAAGTGGACGTGGAGGCGGTGATCGCCGCCACCGCGCTCGACAAGAAGCGGCTCGACCAGGGGCCGGTGCCGTTCGTGCTGTGCCCGGAGCCGGGGCGGCCCCAGCTCGCCCGTACGGTCGCGCCCGCTGAGCTGCGGACGGCGATCGGCGAGCTGCAGCGCGCACGCGCCGTGCGGGCAGCGAGCCGGGGATGAGGCACGGCGCTTGAACGTTCCGCCCCGCAACCGGATCGAGGTGATGCATGGCGTCAACCTGGATCAGCTGGCACGGCGGCCGGTGGAGCACTACGGCGGGATCAGCTTCGCCGCGCTCGAGCGCGAGATCTCGCGGTTCGCCTCAGAGCTCGACCTGATCGTCCGCTTCTTCCAGAGCAACTACGAAGGCGCATTCGTCGAGCACCTGCACGGGCTCGAGGGGATGGCGGACGGGATCGTCCTCAACCCCGGCGCGTGGACCCACTACTCGCTGGCGATCCGGGACGCGCTCGAGCTGACGGGACTGCCCGCGATCGAGGTGCACCTGTCGGACGTCGGCCAGCGCGAGGAGTGGCGACGGGTGTCGGTGATCGGCGATCTGTGCGTGGGGCGCGTCGCCGGTAAGGGCGTGGAGGGCTACCGCGAGGCGCTTCGGCTGATCGGTCAGGCGGTCGGCTCAGGCTCCTGAGGGCGCGATGCGCATGGGGCGGCTATGCGCAGCGAGATGTGCGTCACGTCCGCTCTACACTGGCCCACCGAGATGTCCATCAGCACCAACCAGTTCAAGAACGGCAACCACATCGAGGTCGACGGCACCGTCTTCAAGATCCTCGAGTTCCAGCACGTCAAGCCCGGCAAAGGTGGCGCCTTCGTGCGCACGAAGCTGCGACGCACGAGCGATGGGGCGGTGATCGACCGCACCTTCCGCGCGGGCGAGAAGTTCCGCGAGGTGCGCACCGAGGTGCGCAGGATGCAGTTCCTCTACAAGGACGGCAGCGATGCCCACTTCATGGACACCGACACGTTCGAGCAGCTGACGATCCCCGAGGCCAGCCTGGAGGACCCGCTGCGGTGGATGAAGGAGTCCGAGGAGGTGGAGCTGCTGTACATCGACGGCAACCAGGCCGACGTGCAGCTGCCGAGCGCGATCGATCTGACCGTGACCGAGACCGAGCCGGGGCTGCGCGGCGACACCGCCTCCGGCAGCGGCACGAAGCCGGCGGTGCTCGAGACCGGCGTGCGGATCCAGGTGCCGCTGTTCGTCAACATCGGCGACACCGTGCGGGTCGACACGCGCTCTGGCGAGTACGTGTCGCGCGCGTAGCGCAGTTGCGGCGAGCGGACGCGGGGAACGGACGGCGGCGGACGCGTGCGTAGGAGCGAGCAGCGGCGCGCCGCCACCTGGGCGCTGTACCAGAGCGATCTGCTCGGATGTCAGCTCGAGCAGACCTTTCCGCGCGACGCCCACCGCTTCACGCGGGCGCTGGCAGAGGCGGTGCGCGGCCACCAGGACGAGCTTGACGCGCTGATCTCGCGCTACGCAGCGGGCTGGTCGCTGAGCCGGATCGCGCCGCTGGAGCGCTCGATCCTGCGGGTCGCGTTGCTCGAGATGACCCACCCGGAGGAGGTTCCCGGGGAGCGGCTGATCGCTCCCGAGGGGGCGATCGACGAGGCGGTCGAGACCGCCAAGCGGTTCTGCGGCGCCGACGCCCCCGGCTTCGTCAACGGCATCCTTGCGGCGGCGCTGCGCGACCAGCGATCATCGCAGCCGGCGGAGGCGTCCAGTCACCCGTAGCGGGCGACTACGGCTACTTCGTGACGACCTTGCCTGCGTTCGAGATCACGTACCACAGGCCGCCGTACATCTTGGTCGCTTGTCCCGTCGCAATTCCCGGGCCGGAGTCTGAGATGTAGGTGTACAGCGGCCAGCCCTTGTAGGTGACGACCTCACCTCCGGACGGGTCCGGATCCTCGCCCAGCAGCGACTGCACGACGCCGGAGCCGGCGATCGGCTTCTCGCCCGAAGCGAGCTTCACCGGCGGCCAGTCATGGGCGCAGCCACCGGTACACGTGACCTTCTTGGCCTTGTCGGGCTCGAAGATGTACAGGCTCTTGCCCTGCGCGTTGACCAGGATCGTGCCGAGCGCCGAGACCGGCCGTGCGTCGATGGTCACGCCGCTTGACGACGACGCGGTCGCGGATTTCGTCGTGGACGCAGGCGCGGGCTTGGACGTCGTCGTCTTGGGATGGGAACTTGAGCCACACGCCGCAATTGCGAGCGCGACTGCGGGAGCGAGCACCAGTGCCGATGTCTTCCTCAACTTGACCTCCTTTGCTACGGGAATCCGCCATGGCGCTGTTGGCGCACCAACCCGTAGCGGAGGTCCGATCCGCGTCATCCGCTGATGCGCGGACACATCTGGCCCCCGTGGCTTGCCTCTGCGCCTGATCTCGCGCTCAGCAGTCCTGTGATCTGCTCGTGATGTGAGAACTGCCCCAGATCAGCCTACCGCGCTACCGTCGCATTGGTCAATAGATGTCCTGGCCGGACATGTGGCGTGATCGCGGCGGCTATCGATGGAGCAGCTAGCGGTGGCGCTGCGAGGCACCATAAGCGCTGCG
Source organism: Solirubrobacteraceae bacterium (assembly GCA_030038955.1). GTDB lineage: Bacteria > Actinomycetota > Thermoleophilia > Solirubrobacterales > Solirubrobacteraceae > Palsa-465. The sequence continues at coordinate 1,716 of JASHQV010000119.1, read as the reverse complement.
TAGGAAGCGCGCGCACGCCTGTGGATGAGGTCAGAATTGCCGCATGAGGATCCTCGTGGTCGACGACGACCGGGCACTCCGCGACGTGCTGCGGCGCTCGCTGCAGCTGAGCGGATACGACGTGGAGCTGGCTGCCTCGGGAGACGAGGCGCTGACCCAGCTCAGGGCGACCGCGCCGGACGCGATGATCCTCGACATCGGACTGCCTGACAGCGACGGGCTCGAGGTGTGCAGGCTGCTCCGGCGGGAGGGCAATCGCGTGCCGATCCTGATGCTCACCGCCAGAGACGCGGTGTCCGACCGGATCGAGGGGCTTGACGCCGGCGCCGACGACTACCTGGTGAAGCCATTTGACGTCGACGAGCTGAAGGCACGGATGCGGGCGCTGCTGCGCCGCTCGGGCCAGGACGATGACGACCAGCGCGAGCTCACATTCGGCGAGCTGCGACTCGATCCCGACCGTCACGGAGTCGCGGTGGGAGAGCGGTTCGTCGAGCTCACGCGCACCGAGTACCAGCTGCTGGAGCTGCTGATCCGCAACCCGCGGCGGGTGCTGCCGCACAGCCTCATCTACGACCGCGTGTGGGGCTATGACTTCGGCCCCAGCTCCAACGCCCTGCGGGTGTACATCGGGTACCTGCGCCGCAAGCTCGAAGACGCCGGCGCGGTCTCGCCGATCCACACCGTGCGGGGCGTCGGCTACGCGCTGCGGGAGCCCGACTCGAGATGAGGCGCGCCCCGTGGACGCGGCTCCGCTCGCTGAGTCTGCGCGCGCGGACGACCCTGGTTGTCAGCGTCGCCGTGGCCGTGGCGGTCGTCGGCGTGTCGGTATCCGCATACGTGGGCGCTCGCTCGGCCGTGCTCGGTCAGATCGATCGCACGCTCAGCAGCCTCGACACGCAGATCATGGGCCCGTTCCCGGGTGCCGGCCACGGCGGTCAGTACGGCCCGGCCGGCCACGGGAGCGGGGACGCCCACGACCGCGACTTCGCGCCGGCCGGGGATTGCGACGAGGGCCTCGGGATCAATCAGCCGGGAGAGCCGTTCGGAGGACCTCAGGTGTTCATCCAGCTGCTGCGTCAGGACGGCCAGATCTGTCGCAGCACCGGGGAGAAAGCGACGATCCCGCCGACCGCGCGGGCGCGGCGCGTCGCCCGCAGTGGCCGGGGGCGGTACTTTGCCAACCAGTCCGTCGACGGCAGCCGCGAGATCCGCGTGCTCGTCCAGGGAGTGCCCCGCCTCGGCGCGCTGATGCTGGCGCAGCCGCTCGCCGCCGCCGACTCGACGCTCGATCACGAGCTGCTGCTGATCGTCGTGATCGCCGCGGTTGGGATCCTCGTGGCCGGTGGGCTGGGGTGGCTGGTGGCGCGCGCGGCGGTCGCGCCGATCACCCGCTTCACCCGCAGCACCGAGCGGATCGCCCGCAACGTCAACGAGCTCGAGCGAGAGCGGCTGCAGGTGGAGGGCAGCGACGAGCTGGCACGGCTGGCGCTGACCTTCAACGAGACGCTGGATGCCTTGGAACGTTCGGTGAACGCGCAGCGCAACCTGGTGGCGGACGCCTCGCACGAGCTGCGCACGCCGATCGCGACGCTGCGTGCCAACCTACAGCTGCTCCGCGACGAGACGCGGTTGCCGCCCGAGGACCGGGAAGCGCTGCGCCGCGACATGATCGAGGAGCTCGACGAGCTGACCAACCTGGTGTCCGACGTGGTG
>JASHQV010000118.1 GCA_030038955.1 Solirubrobacteraceae bacterium | reverse complement strand
GCTCTCGATCATGAACGCGCCGATCCGGCGCATCGGATTGATCGCGGCGCGCGGGTCCTGGAAGATCATCCCGATCTCGTGTCCGCGGATCGAACGCAGCTCCTTGTCGCTGACCTCGAGAATGGCGTGGCCGTCGAATGAGATCCGGCCGGATACGCGTGCGCCCGCTGGCAGCAGCCTGAGGATCGAGCGAGCGGTCATCGATTTGCCCGACCCGGACTCACCCACCAGCCCTAGCGCCTCGCCCTGGTCGATCGCAAACGACACGCCGCGCAGCACCGGCCGGTGATGCCCACCCACCACCAACTCGACCTCGAGATCTTCGACCTCGAGCAGGGCCACTACCGGCGAACCTCGCTTCGGGCCAGCAGTCGGTCACCGAGGACCGAGAACGACAGCACCGCGACGACCAGGCAGATGCCAGCCGAGATCGCCTCGATCGGATAGCCCTCGACCACGCCCTGCTGGCCAGTGGACACCATTAGGCCCCAGTCGGACTGGGGCTGCTGGACCCCTAGCCCGAGATACGAGATCGCGGCCAGGTCGACGGTGGCGTAGGCGAACGCAGAGATGCACTGCGCCACGACCAGCGGCAGCACGTTGGGAAGGAAATGGCGGCAGCAGATCCGCCACACCGACAGCCCCTGTACCCGTAGCGCGGCCACGTAGTCCTTGGCGGCCTCGGAGACCGCGCCGGACCGTATGCCCCTAGCCAGGTATGGCGTGTAGGCGATCGACAGCGCCAGCACCGCGGCCGGCAGCCCCGGACGGAACACGGCCACGGCGAGGATCGCCAGCAGGATCGCGGGGAAGGCGAAGATCACGTTGAGGATGCTCCCAAGGACGGTGTCGTACCAGCCTCCGAACCAGGCCGCGCTGATCCCCAGGATCGAGCCCGCCGAGCCGGCGAAGCCGACCACCACGGCTGGGCCGAGCAGGCTCGTCCGTGCCCCGGCGAACAGGCGCGAGAGGACGTCACGACCGCTCTCGTCGAAGCCGAGCAGGTGCCCTCCGGTCGGTCCCACGTACGACATGCCGAGGTTGACCGCGTCTGGGTTGTAGGGCGCCAGCAGCGGGCCGAACGCGGCCAGCAGCACGAACACAATGCACATGACCAAGGCGATGGTTCCCGCCAGGCCGAGGCCGAGCACGCCCTTCAGCCGCCAACCGCTCCGGCGGACGCCAATCGCGGGGACGGCGACACTCACGCGGCCCTGGCTCTCAGGCGCGGATCGATCGCGGCCGCAATCAGGTCAGCGACGGTGTTCACGAGCACGAACGCGATCACCATGATCAGGGTGACTACCTGGACCACCGGGAAGTCATTGTTCTGAACCGAGCTGACCAGCAGGTTGCCGAGCCCGCTGAGACCGAACGCCGTCTCGACCACGGTCGTGCCCGCCACCAGGCTGGCTAGGGCCAGGCCGGTGATCGTCGAGACCGGCCCGAGCGAGTTGCGCACGACGTGACGGCGGAACACCAGGCCGGGTCGTAGGCCCCGCGCCTCCGCCGTGGCGACATGATCACGCTCGAGCTCCTGCCTGACTGAGGCGCGGGTCGTTCGGGCCACCAGCCCGACCAAACCGAGACCCAGCGCTAGCGACGGCAGCAGCATGTGATGGATCCGGGACCCCAGTCCCGATCCGGCGCCGAACACCGGGAACCACCCCAGCGCCACGGCGAGCACCGCAATGAAGATCGCCGCCAGCACGAAGCTCGGCGTCGCCATCGCAACCGTCGTGACCCCGAGGATTCCCTCATCCACCGCCCCGCGCTTGCGCGCCGCCCAGGCTCCCAGCGGAATCCCCAGCAGGATCGTCCATACGGCCGCCATACCGACCAGCCAGAGGGTGGTCGGCGCTCGCGAGGAGATCAGGCTGGAGACCGGCTCCTGGTAGGCGATCGACTGGCCCAGGTGACCGTGGAGCAGGCGGGTCAGCCACAGCCAATACTGCTTGGGCAGCGAGTCGTTGAGGTGGTACTCAGCCCGGACCGCGGCCAGCTGGCTGGCCGTCGGCTGGCGGCCGTGGAACAGGAACGCCACGGGATCGCCCGGCGCCAGATGCAAGGCACCGAAGACCACGATGCTCGTGATCAAACATGTGACGACCAGCCCCGCCAGCCGCCGTCCGACGAACGCGGCCACGGCAACCTACCGCGCCCCAACGTCGATCAGCCAGGGCGAGTACATGACATACGGCTCCGACGCTTGCAAGCCGCCGACGTTCTTGCCCAGATAGGTGGCCAGGTACGGCGCGACCACCGGGATCCACGGCTCGTCCTGAGTGATCAGCTTCTGGGCCTGGACGGTCAGCGATGCGCGAGTGGACGCGTCCGTGCTGGAGTTAGCCTGGTCGAGTAGCTTGGTGACGGTCGGGTTGTCGTAGGAGTCGTAGTTCTCACCGCCGGTGGGCAGCGCAATCTGATCGTAGAACTCCAGCGGATTCGGAATGTCGGCGCCTGCCTCCTGATAGATGAAGGCATACGGCTTGCGGGCGGCCGCCGAGGTAAACAGCGTGCCGAACTGGCCCACCGACAGGACCCGGTTGACGATCGTGATCCCGGCTTGCTTGCCGGCCTGCGCCATCTGATCGAGCAGCTCGCTCGCACCCTGCGATACCGTCGTGGTGGCGACGTCCACCACCGGGTGCTTGATGCCGGACTCCTTCACCAGCTTGCGGGCCGTCGCGATGTCCTCGACCGGCGCCGGCAGCTGCCGGTAGGCGGACTCGTAAGTGGAGCGCTGGGTGCCCCAGGTGTTGGGGCCGGACAGCGCCCGCACGACCTCAGCGGTGCCGAGGAACTGCGAGGAGGCGACACCGGCATAGTCGACCAGCTGCGCCATCGCCTGACGGATCTTCACATTGGCCGCCGGACCGGTGGTCGTCCCTGCAGTCAGCGCGTAGATGAGCGTCGACGGTCCGTTGACGAGCGTGCCACCGGCCGTGCGCAGCCTGGGCACGGACGGCGCCGGCACCAGGAACTCGCCATCGACCTCTCCGGTCAGAAGTGCCTCGGTGGAGGTGTTTGTGTCGCCGATGAAGACGAACTTCGCCGCGGCGGTCAGCCGCTGGTGGCTGGCGGCATTCCACCAGCCGGGGAATCGCTTGATCGTGATGCTCTGTCCCGGCGTCCAGTTCACGAACTTGTAGGGACCGGTGCACATCGGCCCAACCTGGGGCGTCCCATAAGAGGATCCGTGCGCCTGGACGAACGACTTCTCCACGACCATGCCCAGCGGCGTCACCAACAGCGGCACGAAAATGCTACTGGGCCGGGTCAGCTGGACCTTCACGGTGTACGGACCCGTCGCCGTGGCCGACTTGAACGCGCCGTCGAGCAGCAGGATGTAGTAAGAGCCGAGCGACGGGTTGGTCTGGCGCTCCAGGCTGAAGGCGACGTCGGTCGCCGTCATCGCCTGGCCGTTCCAGAACTTGACGCCCTGGCGGACGTGAATGATGTACGTCGTCGGGCTCGTCTGGTCGATCGAGGTGGCCAGATCAGGCACGACCTTGCCGGACGGCAGCAGCTCCTCGAGCGGCTCGCATAGGTTCGACAAGACGAACTGGTCGTCATAGTCGACGACCTTGCCGCTGTCCATCGTCAGCGGCTCACCAAAATCGAGATTCCAGTTCAACAGGCTGAGCGGCTTGGTCGCTGCCGGCACCGCGGGGACAGCCGTCGGCGCCAGCGTGGCGTTCGAGACCGATGACTTGACGGTGCTCCGGCTCGCCCCGCACCCTGCGACCGCCAGCGCCGCAAGGACGATCGGGGCCAGGACCAACCTACGGCTACGGAACATAGGGGCTCCAGGGATTCGCTGTTGTTGCGGGCAACGGCAGGATGCACGAGCCGACAGCACACTGGCTCGTTCAGCGGTCTCGCAAGCGCGCCGCAGCAGCGCACGGGCCCGCCAGAAGATCCAGGGGATCGACGACCTCGCGCGACCTGAACCCTCCTCCGTCATTGGTGAGGGGCACCATAGCACGTGTGATATAGACTTCCCATTAAGCAGCGCGCTACCGCTGCTCGCGCGAGCGCGCAGGCGCAGACCCACGCGCGGTCACGGTCGTGCGCACTTGGCATTCGCCGTGCGTTTGCACGGGAGGCGCTCAGCCGCCATCGGATCCGTGGTCGGGCTCCGCGTGCCCGGCCCAGACGCCGCGCGTGTGTTCGAGATGGATCATCATCATCCGTTCAGCTCCAGCCGCGTCGCGAGCCCGCACCGCCTCGAGGATTGGGCGGTGCTCAGCCGCGGAGGCCTTCAGCGAGTGGGCCGCAGCCAGCGTCCGCAGCCCAACGATCCTCGTCTGATCACGCAGCTCCGCGATGATCTGGACCAACCGGCGGTTGCCGGCCAGCGCCAGCAGGCTGAGATGGAACTGCTTGTCGGCCAGCAGGAAGGCAGGCAGATCGCTGGCGGCAGCGGCAGCCTCCAACTGCTGTAGCGGCGGTTCGAGCGGATCGAAATCCTCGTCGCGGGCCCGGACGATCACCAGCCTCATGGCGGGCACTTCGATCAGTATCCGCAGCTCGGCGATCTCATCGAGATCCTGCTCGTCGATCACGGTCACCCGGAAGCCACGGTTGGGCAGCACTTCGACCAGCCCGGAGCGGGCCAGCTCCAGCATCGCCTCGCGCACTGGAGTTGGCGACACGCCTAGCTGCTCGGCCAAGCTGACGGCCGAGTGGATCGA
>JASHQV010000117.1 GCA_030038955.1 Solirubrobacteraceae bacterium | reverse complement strand
ACTCCGGTGTCGGAAAGACTCGCCTGGTGGGGGAGTTCGAGCGCCAGGCTGCAGATGAACCGATCCTCGTGCTGCGGGGCGAGGCGATCGAGCAGACTGACGGAGAGTTGCCATATGCGGCGCTGATCAGCGCGCTGCGACCGCTTGTGCGCCAGCGCGACAGCGTGCTGGACGAACTCTCGGCAGGCTCGCGGGCTCAGCTGGCAGCGCTTCTCCCGGGCCTGGACGATGGCGACGGAGCGCCGATCGTCGAGGATCACTCTTCGCAGGTGCGACTGTTCGAGGCCCTCTTGGAGGTGCTGGCCGCCGTCAGCGAGCGCTGTTCGGTGGTGCTGATCTTGGAGGACGTGCACTGGGCCGACCGGTCGACGCGCGCGTTCATCACGTTCCTGGCGCGTAGCCTCAGGCAGGAGCGGATTCTGCTGCTGCTCACCTATCGGACCGACGAGATCCACCGCCGTCACGCGCTCCGCCCGCTGCTCAGCGAGCTAGAGCGGCTCGAACGCAGTCGCCGGATCGACCTCGCCCCGTTCGACCGCGCAGAGCTGCGAGAGGCGCTGGCCGACATCCTCGGCGATCCGCCCGGCGATGACCTGGTCGAGCGCCTGTTCGCGCGTAGCGAGGGCAATCCGCTGTTCACCGAGGAGCTGCTGGCGGCCGGGGTCGACGGACGTGGCGCCCCACCGCAGAGCCTGCGGGATGCGTTTCTGCTGCGGATGGAGCGGCTCGCGCCCGAGGCGCAGCGAGTGTGCCGCGCGCTCGCGGTTGGGTCGCGCCTCGACGAGGAGGTGCTGGCTGAGGTCGTGCCGCTTGGTCGTGCCGCCCTCCAGGCGGCTTTGCGTGGAGCGATCGCCGAGCAGATCTTGGTGGCGCTCGACGATGGCTCGTTCACGTTTCGCCACGCTCTGCTCCGCGAGGTCGTCTACGAGGACCTGCTGCCCGGAGAGCGGGTGGAGCTGCACATGAGCCTGGCCCGGTGCCTGGAGAGCCGCGACGCGGTCGGGGAGGATCCCGAGGTCGAACGAGCGGTGCTGGTCGCTGCTCACTATTCGCTGGCGAGGGACCAGCCGGCCGCCCTACGGGCGAGTGTCACCGCAGCGGTGGCCGCTCGCAATGCGCACGCCCACGGCGAGGCCGCCGATCAGGCCGAGCGTGCGCTCGAGCTCTGGCCGCACGTGCCCGAGTCCGCCCGGAATGTCGAGTTCGACCATGTCTCGCTGCTTGTGTTCGCCGCTCACGAGCACGCCATCGCCGATGACCGAGCCCGAAGCGAGGTGCTGCTCCAGAACGCCGCTGGCGAAGTGGACGCCGAACGGGATCCGCTTCTGTACGCCTCGATCCTGGACCGATTGGCCAGGATTCAGTGGAACTTGAACCGAGGCCGTGAGGGTCTGGACACAGCGCAGCTCGCGCTGACGAAGCTCCCGGCGGGAGAGCTCCGCGAGCGAGCCAGGCTGCTGTCCTGGCTGGCCCGCACCCGATGCCTGCGCGGACACTTCCGGGAGGCGATCGACGACGGACTGGGTGCGCTGCAGGCCGCCACCGAAGTCGGTGATAGCTATGCGGAGGTTGAGGTCCTCAACACGCTCGGGATGGCACGGATCGCACTGGGTCAAGTGGACGAGGGGGTCGGCAACCTGCGCCGCGCGATCGAGCTCGGGCAGGCCACACAGAACGAGGCCGGCGTCAGCTTTGCCTTCTCCAACCTGGCCGATTTGCTCAAGTTGCGAGGGCGCACACGCGAGGCTCTCGAGACGGCGCGGGAGGGACTCGAGCTCACGCCGAGCCGGATGAGAATCGATCGCGAGTGGTTGCTGCTGGCGCTCTCGGAAATCGAGTTCGAGGCGGGCGAGTGGCAGGCGGCTCGCGACCACCTGGAGGCCGGCACGAGGCACCCGCTGGGAGTGCTGCTGATGTTCCGGTTGCTCCGGGAGGCCGAGACGGCGCTGGGTGATGGAGACCACGATCGGGCCCGCGATCGGCTCGCCCAGGTCGAGCCACTGGTCGCGCAGACGAGTGAGCCTCAGTGGATCGCGGCGTTCGGCGTGCACGAGGGCGAGCTGCACCGGCGGGAAGGAGAACTGACCCGCTCGCGCGGCGCTGTCGAACACGCGCTCGGCCGGATCGAGCTGTGCACGGACGATGTCATGCGGGTCGCGCGAGTCAGCGCCCTCGGTCTTCGCACCGAGGCCGACGTTGCCCGGCGGGCGCGGGACCTGCGGGAATCTGAAGCGCAACGTGACGCCCTCGCTCGAGCACGGATCCATATGTCGCGCCTGAACGCGGCGATGAAGGACGGAGGGCCGGTCGAGCAGGCCTGGGGCGCGGTCGGGAGAGCGGAGCTCGCTCGAGCTCGCAGTCGGAACAAGCCGGCTATGTGGACGAGAGCGGCGGCTCAATGGGAGCAGCTCGACCGGCCTTATGAGGTGGCTGTGGCGCGCTTTCGCGAGGCCGAGGCATTTGTCGAGGCCGGCGATCGCGCCGAAGCTGTCAAGTCCACAAAAGCGGCACTAAAGCTGGCCGAGATGCTGGGAGCGCGATGGCTGCGTGGGGAGGTCCGGGCGCTTCGGGACCGGGCTCGGCTCCACGGCAGCACGCGAGCGGCGGCCGTTACAGCCAATCGGGCCGCCGAAGCTGCAGCCGACGGTCGGATCGGCGAGGAGGAGCCTTTCGGGCTGACGGCTCGCGAGCGCCAGGTGCTGGCGATGCTGGCCGAGGGAGCCACGAACCGGCAGATTGGCATGGCCCTCTATATGGCCGAGAAGACGGCCAGCGTGCACGTCTCGCGGATTCTGAGCAAGCTCGACGTGCGGACGCGGACGCAGGCGGCAGCCGTAGCCCATCGCCTGTATCTCGACAGCTGAAGGGTTACGCGCCGTCAGTCTCCTTCGACGAACCCGGGCTGCGCGTAGGCGGGATCGGGATACGTGTAGAAGCCCCTCCCGGTCTTGACCCCCAGCTCGCCGCGATCGACGTAGGCCTTGAGGAACTTCTCGCTGCGGCGGAGCTGGCGGATGTAGAACAGCCTGCGAGCCCAGTAGTTGGTGATCGCCCAGACGGTGTCGATGCCGATGTAATCGAATGCCCCGAACGGACCGGTTGGCGACTTCGCCACGCCCATCCAGGCGCGGTCGATGTCCTCGATCGAGGCGATCCCACGTTCCGCCAGCGTGATCGCTTCGCGGTTCATCGCGCTGTACATCGCATTGAACACGTAGCCGTGGTGCTCTCGTTGCAGCACGATCGGGATCTGGCCGATCCGCCGCGCGAACCCCCGCACGAGCTCGGTCACATCGGGCGCGGTGGCGCTGTGCGGCATCACGTCGGCGACGTTGTTGACCCAGACCGGTAGATGAAAGTGCAGCGCGATCAGGCGCTCCGGTCGCTTGCTCGCCTTCGCAAGCTGCGACGGCAATAGCGTCGAGGTGTTGGTCGTGAAGATCGTGCGCGGCGGGCAGATCGCATCGAACCGGCCGAGTACGCGGCGTTTCAGCTTCGGTTCCTCGGGAACGGCCTCGACGAGGACATCGGCATCGCTCGCGGCGGCAGCATCGTCGGTGGTCGAGGTGATTCGCTGCAGCGCTGACGCCTTGGCCTCGGCCGCGATCGTCCCGTCCGTGACCAGTCCCTGGGCGTAGGCTTCGAGCCGTTCGCCGGCGAGATCGAGCGCTGCTGGGGCGACGTCGTAGATCACCACGTCAAACCCATGGCCGGCGCACTAAAATCCGATCTGCTGTCCCATCGTCCCCGCGCCGACCACCAGCACGCGGCGTACGTCATCGAGCTGCATGCGTGATCATGGTAGGGCGGCCCGCATCGTGGGGCGGCCCGCATCGTGGGACGGCGCGCATCATAGGGCGGTCCGCGTCATCGGGCGGCGTGCATCAACCGCGCCCGGACGCTCACCTTCGCGTGCCGGTACGCGTACACGAGGTCCGCGTGCAGCCGGCCGCGCCGGCTCGTCTCGTAGCTGATCAGCTCGCTCGGGCGCACCCGCGGCAACAGCCCGTCGGCGCTGAGCACGTCGAGCGCGGCCTCGGCGATCGCGATCTGCCCGAACGCGGTCGGGTGCACGTGGTCGGCCATCACCAGGCTGCGGCCGCCGAAGCGACGCAGGTCGACGACCAGCGACCGCTGCGCGGTCGCGACGCGCTCGATCGTGCGGTCCGCCTGCTCGATCCGCTCCCGCGCCCGCGGGCGCCCCATGTCGAGCGGGATCGTCAGCGTCAGCGTGCGGTCGCAGCGCTCGGCCAGCCAGCCGAGCGCGCGCGACAGCTCGGCGCCGAACGCCTCAGCGTCCCACCCGCCCAGGCGTACGTCGTTGGTGCCGACGTACAGGCAGCCCAGCTCGTAGCGGGCGTCCGGGTCCGCTGCCAGCCGCTCGAACGCGAGGAGCTGCTGCCCGGTGACGTCGCCGACCGATGCCCCGTCGGCCGCGTACAGGCTGTAGGGCAGGCCCAACGCCCGCGCAACCCACAGCGCCCACGAGTGCAGCGCCACGCCCCACTGCACGTCGCCGCCCGCATGCGTGATCGAGTCGCCGAACGCCAGCACCCCGAGGTGGCAGTCCGGTCGGCTGCCTGCCCCGGGCCGCGCTTCCGCCTCCGACTGCGTCCCCGCCCCCCAGCGGTCTGATTGCGGACTCACCCTGTTAATAATGGGCGCTGTGGAAGGTCCAGGTCCCTACGACGGCCGCGTCGATCTCGAGACGGCGGCGGCCGAGCTCGCCGAGCGCCTGCCCGAGCCGCTTGCGCCGCTCGCTCGCGTCGCCTACAACTACCGCTGGTGCTGGCAGCCGGGCGGGCCGGAGATCTTCTCGGCGATCGACCGCGAGCGCTTCGAGCTGTGCCAGCAGAACCCGGTGCGGCTGCTGAGCGAGACCTCGACCCGCGCCCTGCACCGGGCCGCGACCGAGCTCGCGCTGCTCCGCCAGGCCCGCCGCCTCGCCGAGCAGCTCGACGCGGACCTCGCGCGTCCTGCCCAGGTGCCGGTGGGGCTTGCGTATCCGGTCGGGCAGCACGCCGACCTGGCGCGCTCCGCCCGGCCGCTCGATCCCCATCCCTCGGTCCAGCCGCCGGTCGATCCCGCCCACCCGATCGCCTTCCTGTGCGCCGAGTACGGCGTGCACGTATCGCTGCCCGTGTACTCGGGCGGGCTTGGCGCGCTCGCCGGCGACATCCTCAAGGAGGCATCGGACCGCGCGATCCCGATGGTCGCGGTCGGGCTGATGTACCGCAAGGGGTATTTCCGCCAGCGGATCGACGCCGGCGGCTGGCAGCACGAGTATTGGGTGGACACCGATCCGCAGCGGCTGCCGGCGGCGCGGGTCACCGGCCCCGACGGCAAGCCGGTCAGCATCACCGTGCCGATCTACGGCCGGGATGTGATCGCCTACATCTGGCGGATCGACGTCGGCCGCGTGCCGCTGTTCCTGCTCGACACGGACGTGTCCCGCAACGACCCGATCGACCGCTGGATCACGGCCCGCCTGTACGAGGCCGACGCGCACATCCGCCTCGCCCAGTACGTGCTGCTCGGCGTCGGCGGGATCGCGGCCCTGCAGGCGCTCGGAATCGATCCCGGCGTGATCCACCTGAACGAGGGTCACGCGGCGCTGGCGCCGCTCGCGCTTGCCCACAGCCTGGCCGGCAACGACCACGTCTCCGAGCAGGCGCTGCAGGCGGCGAGGAACCGCACCGTGTTCACCACGCACACGCCCGTGCCGGCTGGCAACGACACGTACCCGGCCGAGCAGGTACGCGAGGCGATCGCGCAGCTGGCGCTGCCGGTCGACCGCGCGATCCAGCTCGGCCGCACCAGGCCCGACGATCCCGAAGAGCCGTTCGGCGTCACCCAGGCGGCGCTACGCGTGAGCCGCGCGGCCAACGGCGTCAGCCGCCGTCACGGCGAGGTCTCGCGGGAGATGTGGGCGCCGGTGTCACGAGTGGACGGCCTGCCGGCGGCGCCGATCGGCTACGTCACCAACGGCGTCCACGTTCCCACCTGGATCGGGCGCACGATGCGCGAGCTGTTCGACCACTACCTCGGCGATGACTGGACGGGGCGAATCCTCGACCACGAAATGTGGGGCGCGGTGCGCGAGATCCCCGACGAGGAGCTGTGGGCGGCCCGCAACGCCCAGCGGGCCGAGATGGTGGAGTTCCTGCGGCGCCGCAGCACCTACGACCGGCTGCTGCGCGGCGACACCCGCGAGTACGTCGAGGCGGCGGCGCACGCGTTCGACGACGGCGCGCTGACGATCGGCTTCGCCCGCCGGGTGGCGACCTACAAGCGACTCGAGCTGCTCACCCGCGACCCTGACTTCATCCTCTCGCTGCTGGCCGGCGACCGGCCGGTCCAGGTGGTGCTCGCCGGCAAGGCACACCCTCGCGACGAGGAGGCCAAGCACTCGCTGCAGCGCCTGTTCGAGCTGAAGGCCGTAGGCGCGGTCGGTGACCGGGTGATCTACCTCGACGACTACGACCTCGCCACCGGTGCCGTGCTCACGCAGGGCTGCGACGTGTGGCTCAACATCCCCCGCCCGCCGCTGGAGGCGAGCGGCACCAGCGGCATGAAGGCGGCGGTCAACGGCGGCCTCCAGCTGAGCGTGCTCGACGGCTGGTGGGCCGAGGGCTATGACGGTGATAACGGCTGGGCGATCCCCGGCGAGGTCGACAGCGACGCGGAGGCCCAGGACCACCGCGACGCCGACACGCTGCACCGGCTGCTGCTCGACGAGGTGGTGCCGTGCTTCTACGAGCGCGACGACCGCGACATCCCGCTCCGCTGGCTGGAGATGGTCCGTGCCTCGCTGATCAGCCTGGCGCCGCGGTTCAGCGCCGCCCGGATGCTCCGCGACTACGTCGACGGCCCGTACGCCGGCGCCGTCGCGTAGGGCGCGCCCACCTGACCCGGCGGCGACCGGCAACCCGCCGCCCGGTCAACCGCGTTGCCGCCTGAGCCGCGGACACGGGCAACCCGCAGCCCGGTCGCCACGGCAGAGCCGTGGCGACCGTCTACCCGACCTCGGACAGTGGCCGCGCGCCCGCGCCGACGTACCGCGCCGTCGGCCGGATCAGCCGCCCCTCGCGCTTCTGCTCGAGGATGTGCGCCGACCACCCCGCGGTGCGCGCGCAGCTGAACATCGCCGTGAACAGCTCCGCCGGCACCTCCGCCAGGTCCAGCACGACCGCCGACCAGAACTCGATGTTGGTGGCCAGCACCCGGTCCGGCCGTCGCGCCTGCAGCTCCGCCAGCGCCGTCCGCTCGAGCGCCTCGGCCAGCTCCACCCGGGGCGAGCCGAGCTCGAGTGCGGTCCGCCGCAGCACCCGCGCCCGCGGGTCCCGCGCGCGGTACACCCGGTGCCCGAAGCCCATCAGCCGCCTGCCCTGGTCGAGCGTGTCCTTGACGTAGCGCTCGGGGTCGCCGACCGCGGCGACCTCGTCGAGCATCTTCAGCACCAGCGCCGGCGCGCCGCCGTGCAGCGGCCCCGACAGCGCCCCGACCGCCGAGCTCAGCGCCGCCGCCACGTCGGCGCCCGTCGAGGCGACCATCCGCGCCGTGAACGTGGAGCTGTTCATGCCGTGCTCTGCCGCGACGATCCAGTAGGCGTTGATCGCCTGCACGTGCCGCGGGTCGGCCTCGCCCCGCCAGCGCAGGAGGAAGCGCTCGGGGGCCGACCGGCCCCGTTCGACCTCGCGCTCGGGCACCCGTGGCCGCTCGCCCCCGCGGGCGGACTGGGCGACGAACGACAGCGCCAGCGCTGACACCCGCGCGAGCTCGTCGCGGCCCTGCTGCTCGGAGATGTCGATCAGCGGCTGCAGCCCCAGCTCGGGCGCGAGCAGCGCCAGCGCCGCCTGCAGGTCGACGCGAGCATCGCCCGAGCGAACGCCCAAGTTGCGCGGCTCGGCCGGCGGCAGGCCCGGCTGCAGCCGCCCGTCGACCAACAGGCCCCACACCTGCTCGAACGTCACCGCCCCGACCAGCTCCTCGATGTCGACCCCCCGGTAGCGGAGCGAGCCGCCTTCGGGGTCGGGCTCGGCGATCTCGGTGGCGAACGCGACCACGCCCTCGAGCCCGGATCGCACCTCGTTGCCGGTGGCCATCGCCGCAAGCGTACACACCGGCTGCCCACCCGGTCGCGCCCCGATCGCCCTGCCGGCGCCGGCTGGCAGCCGCTGAGCGCCGGCCGACGAGACCCGCTCTAACTCAGCGCCACAGCGTCACCATCGCGGCGCTGTAGCCCGGCACGTCCACTCGATACCCACTCGACGTGTCCGGCACCGAGCGGGAGCGCAGTTTCCCCTGCCAGTGACCGTTCGCGCCGATCTGCTGGCCGCCGAAGGTGACGCCGCGGCTCGAGCGGATGCTCGGCGCTCGCAGCAGCCGCACGTACGCGCTCTTGTGGTGGCCGACGCTCAGCGTCGCCGACGCGCCTCCGGCGTTCTTGTTGATCACCAGCACGCGCATGCCGCCGCTGAAGCGGACGGCCCAGATGCTGATCCCGGGCGTGCCCGCGGTGCTGCCGTTGAGCAGCACCGCGTTCGGGCGCAGCATCTGCCCGAACAGCGACAGGCCATACATCTCGGGCAGCGCCTCGAGGCCTTTCGAAGTCGTGTGAAACGGGGAGTTCGGCAGGTCTGGCTGAATGTGCCAGTTGACGGCGTCGACCCCGACCTTGACCATGTTCAGCAGCGCGTCGGGCGCCCACAACGCGATCGCGAACGAGTTGGCGACGCCGTTGTTGCCGCCGCAGCTGATCGAGCCCACCTCGGTCAGCCGCAGCGTCTCGTGGTGCGAGTGGGCCAGCGCGACCGCGTTCGTGACCGTGTTCGCCAGTCCAGCCGAGGAGCTGCTGGCGAGCATCATCTTGATCGTCGGGTACCAGGGCGAGGTCTTTGGCCAGCAGCTGGAGGAGGCGTAGCGGTGAATCGTGATGAAGTTCGCGTTCAGCCGCCCGTCGTCCTGGACCGCCTGGATGTACTGGAGCTTCGAGGAGATCGTCTCCGGTCCCCCGAGCTTGATCCCGGGGATCGAGCGGCGAAGCGCCGACGCGTAAGTGCGCCAGTCCCGGTGGTACTGGGGCCACGAGTAGCTGAGCGGCCACTTGCCGTGCACCCCGGTCGTGCTCGAGATCCGCTCCTTCGACAGCCACGGCTGGTTCTTGTAGAGGTCCGGCTCGTTGCCGATCTCGACCCCGACCAGGTCCCCATGCGGCAGCGCATGCTTGGCCGCCACCGCGAACGCCGTCTCCATCTTCGCCGAGTGCACCGCCAGGTTGAGGTCGAGCATCGCCTTCATGTCGTTGGCCTTGACCACACTGACGAGGTTGTCCATCCACTGTGTGCCGATCCGCCAGGTGTTCTTCGGCGGATGCGTGATCCCGGTTGGATCCCAGTACACGTGGTCGGCGGACTTGCCCCCGATTCGGAGGATCATCGGCGACCCGTTCTCGGCGCGAAACAGCGACACGGCCTGCCCGAACAGGCTGCCCATGCCCGCGTACGTGGCGAGTGAGTTGTACTCCATCGACAGCCCGAAGAACTCTCGTGGAATCGTGCGCCCGCCGCCGGTCAGGCGGAACGAGACCGACGCGGCCTCAGCCGTGCCCGCAGCCGCGCATGTGCACGCACCACAAACGATCGCTGCTGCGAGGCGCCACCGCCGCCTTCCCCAGAGGCGTGACATCACGACGATCGTAACCCGAAGGCAACCTGAGAGTTCCGCTGTAGGCTGCTGCCCGTGTCAGAACTGCTCGACCGCTCGGCGCTGGAGCTGGCGGCGCTCGTCCGGGCCGGCGAGCTGAGCGCCGCCGAGCTGGTCACGGCCGCGCTCGCGCGGATCGACTCGCGCGACGGGCGGTTGCGCGCGTTCACACACGTTGCCGGCGAGCAGGCGCTGGCCGCCGCCGCCCGGGTCGCCCCCGGCGACCCGCGACCATTCGCGGGCGTGCCGATCGCGATCAAGGACAACCGTCCCGTGCGGGGGATGCCGCTGACGATGTGCAGCGATCTGTGGGGCGACTTCCATCCTGACCACGACTCGTTCGCGGTGCGCCACCTGCGCGACGCGGGCTTCGTGATCGTCGGCAAGACCGCGCTGCCGGAGAACGGGATCCTGCCGACGACCGAGTCGCGCCGCCACGGACCCACTTGCAACCCCTGGGACGTGGCCCGCACCCCGGGCGGCTCGAGCGGCGGCTCGGCGGCGGCGGTCGCCGCCGGGATGCTGCCGATCGCCCACGGCAACGACGGCGGCGGCTCGGTCCGGATCCCCGCCGCCTGCTGTGGGCTCGTCGGTTTGAAGCCGGCCCGCGGCCGGGTCTCGGTCGGCCCCGACAACGGCCACAGCTTCCTGGTCAGCGACAGCGTCTTGACGTGGACGGTCGCCGATGCCGCCGCGGCGCTCGACGTGCTCGCCGGCTACGAGCCAGGCGACGCGACTTGGGCTCCGCCGCCGCCGGACGGTTTTGCCGCAGCCGCCCGCTCACCGGCTGGGCGGCTGCGAGTGGGCGTGGCCCTCAACCCGGCGCTCGAGACGGCGGCAGTCGACCCGCTGTGCACGCAGGCGGCGCTCGACGCCGCGCGGCTGCTGGAGTCGCTGGGGCACGCCGTCGAGCAGGTCGAGCCGCCGTGGTCGGGGCGCGACCTGCTGCCGGACTTCACCCGCGCGTTCGGCCCCGGGATCGCGATGACCGTGGAGCTGGGCGGTCGGCTCGCGGGGCGCGAGCCGACCGCGGCCGACGTCGAGCCGCTGACCTGGTCGATGTACGAGCACGCCCGCCAGCAGGACACGCTCGCGTACCTGAACGCGCAGGCCCGCCTCGAGCGCGTCGCTCGCGAGATCGTCACCGCGATCGAGCCGTACGACATCGTCGTCACGCCGGCACTGGCGCAGCGCCCGCTGCTGACCGGCGAGGTGCACGGCCGCGGCCCCGACCCGTGGGGCAACTACCGCCGCTCGGGCGCGTTCACGCCGTACACGGCGATCGTCAACGTCACCGGCCAGCCGGCGATCGCGCTACCCCTGTACCACGGCGACGACGGGCTGCCGACCTCGGTGCAGCTGATCGCCCGGCCGGCCCGCGAGGACGTGCTGCTGGCGGTCGCGACGCAGCTCGAGCAAGCGCTCCCGTGGGCCG
>JASHQV010000116.1 GCA_030038955.1 Solirubrobacteraceae bacterium | reverse complement strand
TGCTTCACCGTCAGCGGCACCAGGATCAGACGCATCGCCACGGTCAGCAGCACGATCGACCAACCCCAAGGCACGCCGGCGTTGTGGAACAGCTTCAGCACTGCTTCGAACACATCGATCAGCGGCTGGAAGATGTTGGCGATGAAGAGCATGAATCAGCTGGTCGGCGGGGCAGCGTGGCGTTTGAACAGCCGCTGGTCGTCGATGAGATCGACGCCTCCGCGGCTCCACGGGTTGCACCTGAGAAGGCGCCAGCCAGCCAGCGCGAGTCCGCGGAGTATGCCGAACCTGATTATGGCCTGTGCTGCGTATTCCGAACAGGATGGGTAGTACCGGCAGCGATCGCCCAGGATCGGCGACGCCACCCGCTGGTAGATCCGGATTGGCGCGACGAACAGGGTGCGCGCGCTGGTCATTCTCTGGACTCCCGCGCGTCTCCTGCCTCGGCGGAACCCCTCGGACCCACAGGCTGCTCGGACCCACCAGCCCCCTGCACCCGCGAGATCAGCTCAGCCAGCGCGGCTCGGATCCCACCCAACCCCTCGCGGTGGGCTAGCTCCCGCGCCGGTGGTCGCGCGATCACGACGGCATCGCTTCCCGGCGGTAAGCGATCTCCCTCACGGTTGAAAGCCTCGCGCAAAAGCCTTTTAACAGTATTTCTGTCTACTGCGCCGCCAACTTTCCGCGAGACCGACAAGCCAAGCCGGGGATGATCATCGCCCGTGCCTCGCGGGAACACGTACAGGATCAGCTCGCGACCTGCATGGGAGCGTCCGCTGCGGAGCACGCGGTCGAACTCCGCGCTCCGAGTCAGCCGGCCGCGCCGCGGCGAACCCGCGCCCGCCACGCCCTGGCTCACACGGTCAGGCGCTTGCGGCCCTTGTCGCGGCGGCGCTTCAGCGTCAGCCGGCCGGCCCGCGTCCGCATCCGAGCACGGAATCCGTGGGTGCGGGCGCGCTTGCGCTTCTTGGGTTGGTAGGTGCGCTTCATCGCAGACTCCCCGGAGGGTGTGGGTGAGTATACGCAGGGATGTTCAGCCTCCGGAACCGCCCCTCACGCGATCGCGATCGCCGCCTCGCCAGCCGGAATCCACCAGCCCACCAGCCGAAATCCGCCAGTCCATCGGCCCGAATCGGAGCACCAGCCGGGTGATCCGCGGGCCGGAGGTCTTTTTGTCGCGCTTTCCGCCATCGGCTGGCGGCGTCCTCTCGGAGGCCGCCGACGCGCTGATATATTCGCCCGCCTCGGGCCACTCGGCTCGAACCTCTCGAATACATCCGAACTGACTCCCGGACTCGAGGAGCCGCTTGGAGCTGCCTGCGTCACCCAACCTCACGCCCGCCTGGACCGACATCCGCACCGCACTGCGCGGCGCCGTCGGGGAGTCCGTGTTCGACGTCTGGCTAGCTCCGCTGGAGCCGCTTCAGTGGGACGGCACCGTGCTCGTGCTCGCTGCCCCACCGAGCACCCAACGCTGGGTGGCGGAGCGCTTCGGGCGGGTCCTCAACAGCTGCGCCGAAGCTGTTCTGCGTACGTCCGTGCGCGTGGCATTCGCCGCCGCCACCCAGGGCGGCGGCGTCCCAACAACGTTGGCGGCACCCTCGCGCACGGCACACCTGCCGCAGCTGGCAAGCGCCGCGACGGGGCTCGATCCACTGACGCGTGCCTCCAACCCGCTGATCCCCCGCTACACGTTCGAGCAGTTCATCATCGGCAGGGGCAATCGCCTTGCCCACGCCGCCGCCCTGGCTGTCGCGGAGGCTCCCGGACAGACGTACAACCCACTGTTCCTGCACGCGCCTCCGGGCCTCGGCAAGACCCACCTCCTGCACGCGATCGGCAACTACATCAACGCCTTTGAGCCATCCCTGACGGTCCGCTACACGACCGTCGAGGCGTTCACGAACAGCTTCATCACGGCGCTCGGGAGCCGCGACCTCGACCACTTCAAGCACACCTACCGCGACGCCGACGTGCTGTTGATCGACGACGTTCAGTTCCTCGCCAGCAAGGCGAAGACCGAAGAGGAGCTGTTCCACACATTCAACGCCGTGTATGACCGCGGTCACCAGCTGGTGCTCACATGCGACCGTCTGCCACGCAAGCTGGTTGGGGTCGAGAAGCGCTTGTGTGAGCGCTTCGAGGCCGGGCTCGTGGCCCAGCTCGAGCTACCCGACCGCGCAACCCGCGTCGCGATCCTGCGTAAGCGCGCCGCGCTCGACCACGTGCACGTCCCCGATCCGGCGGTGCTAGAGCTGATTGCTGACCGCGTCACCGACAACATTCGCTCGCTCGAGGGCGCCCTGATCCGCCTTGTCGCGCACCATTCGCTGACTGGACGGCCGCTCGAGCTGCCGCTCGCCAGAGACGTCCTCGACGAGATGTATCCGCTCGCAGATTCCGCGTCCGTCCTCAGCGTCGAGCAGATTCAGAAGGTAGTCGCCAGGCACTTTGGTCTTGCCGTTGAAGACCTTGTCTCTTCAAGCCGGGTAGCTGAAGTGGCGTGGCCTCGCCAGCTGGCGATCGACCTCTGCCATGAACTCACCGCGGAGCCCCTCAAGGCGATCGGTTGTGCCTTTGGGGGCCGTAACCACGCCACCGTCCTACATGCCTGCAAGCGGGTGCGCGAACGCACAGCCGTGAGCAGGGATGACGAGGCAAGCCTCCGAGAACTTCGTCGCCTGCTCGCATGATGACGAAGACGACCGCTGTTGTTGACACACTGGAGCGCACGTTCCCGACGACAGCCGCCCCTGCATCGTCCGTGAAAAGCTTGGGTTCTCCACAGCTTCAGCTATGTCTTATGACTTCGAAAACTAATCTGAGGTAGTCATCGTGAAGATCTCTCTGGCGAGGGATGTGCTCCTCTCACAGCTGCAGACCGTCACACGAGTCGCGTCCACGAGAAGCGCGATCCAAGCTCTCTCCGGCGTACAGATTGCGGCAACCGCCGATGCGTGCGAGCTGCGGGCGACCGATACGGACGTGAGCCTTCGAGTCCCGTTGGATGCGCAGGTCGAACGCGACGGCACGGTTGTCCTACCCGCAAGGCTGTTCCTAGATGTCGTGCGAGCGCTCCCCGCTCCCGAGGTCTCGCTTGAGCTGCGATCAGCTCAGCAGGATGTCGAGCTGATCTGTGGCAATGCAACGTTCGACATTCGCACCCTCCACAGCGAGGACTTTCCGCCGTTTCCTGAGCCAGATCCGGCAACCTCGGTGTCGTTACCAGTAGCCGCATTCGTCGACACTGCCATGAAGGTCGCCGGGTCGGCCTCGCGTGACGAGACGCGGCCTGTGCTCACCGGGATCCTCGTGGCGGCAAGCGGCAGTGAGCTTCGAATGGTGGCCACCGACTCCTACCGCCTGAGCGTCAAGGAAACGACCCTCGCGAGCCCGCTGAGCTCAGCGTTCGAGGTCAACGTGCCCGCACGAGCGCTGCAGGAGCTTGCCCGTATCGCCACGCATGCGGAGGAGGAGACGGAGCTCGAGATAAGCGTACGCCAGAACCAGGTGGTGTTCGTGCTGGGGGAGATGGTGCTGTCCTCGCGGCTGATCGATGGCCAGTTCCCCAACTACCGGCAGCTACTACCTGAGACGTTCGACCACGAGCTGCAGGTCTCTGGTCCCGAGCTCCGTGAGGTGGTCCGGCGAATCAGCCTGCTGGCGCAGAAGAACGCCCCGCTGCGCTTGGCCTTCCACGCCGGCGAGCTGACGATCTCGGCGCAGACGCCCGACATCGGCGAGGCACGCGAGTCGTTGCCCGTCGCGTTTCAAGGCGAGCCACTGGAGATCGGCTTCAACCCGGAGTTCCTGCGCGACGGCCTGGATGCGATCGAGGACAGCGACGTGCTGCTGAAACTGATCAGCCCGCTGCGTCCGGGTCTCCTGGAGGCTGCCGATGGCAGCGGCTTCATCTACCTGATCATGCCGATCAGGCTCAACGTCTGACGAGTCGCGGCAGTGACGGTCGCGACGGTCTCGGTTCGTGACTTCCGCTGCTACGAGGCAGCCACCGCAAGGCTGGACCCGGACCTGACCGTCGTCGTCGGCCCCAACGGCGCCGGCAAGACGAACCTGCTCGAGGCGATCTACTTTGGCTGCACAGGAGCCTCTGTGCGGAGCACCAACGATCGAGAGCTGGTGCGCTTTGGCGCTGTGGCGACCCGGGTCGTCGTGCGGTTCGTCGCCAGCTCGGGCGAGCACGAGTTGGCGCTCGCCTTCGCTCCCGGTGAGGCCAAGCGGATGACGTTCGATGGAGCGCCCGTGGAGCGTCTGCTCGACGCCCCGGAGCGTCCGCTCGTGAGCGTCTTCGTACCGGACCGCCTGGGGCTCGTGAAAGGTGCTCCGGGCGCGCGGCGCGCGCACATCGACCAGCTCGTCGCGGCGTTGTGGCCCGCCCGTGCAGGCGTGCGGCGCGCCTACTCGGCTGTGCTCGCCCAGCGCAACGCGCTGCTTGCGCGGATCCGCGCCGGCCATGCAACCGTCGCCAGCCTCGACGCCTGGGATCAGCAGCTCGCCGGGCTCGCGCTCGAGCTGATCGAGACTCGGAGGAGGGCGGTTGGGCTGTTGGCCGAGCCGTTTGCCGAGACGGGCACGCTGCTTGGCCTCGACGGGGAGCTGGCGATCCGCTACCGGCCGCGATCTCGGGCGCGTGACGCCGCGGCATTCATCCAGGAGCTGAGTGAGCGGCTGCCGGCCGACCTCGAACGAGGCTTCACGGCTCACGGTCCCCACCGTGACGAGCTCTCGATCACACGCGCGGGTCGCGAGGTGCGCACCTACGGCTCGCAGGGCCAGCAGCGACTGGCGCTGCTGGCCCTGCTGCTGGCTGAACGCGAGCTGATCGGGGAGCTTCGTGGCACGCCCCCACTGCTGCTGCTGGACGACGTGATGAGCGAGCTGGACGGCACGCACCGGGCAGCGCTGGTCGACCTGCTGCGGAGCCATCCCGGGCAGGCGTTGATCACGACCACCGATCTCGACCATGTTCCCGAGGCGAGCGGCGTCAGCCGGCTCGGGGTCGCTGGCGGCCGCCTGCTGCAGTCGACCGACACCGCCGCCGCGTGACCGCGATGACGCGCGCGCCCCGCATGGCCTGCTCGAGTCGACGCCCCGCGTCACCGGGTCACCCGTGTGCGCATCTCAACCGCCCGTCTCAATGAGCATCTACCGTCGATCTCCGAGAGCGCTCGCAGCCACTCTCGAGCCGCTGCGCGGCGCTTGGGCCCCGGACACGCTGCTGGCCGAGGTCCAGCGCATCTGGCAGGACGTGGTCGGTCCCGCGATCGCCGCTGAGGCGTCGCCGCGGGCTGAGCGCGGAGGCGTCTTGAGCGTGCGCTGCTCAGCGGCCGCCTGGGCTCAGGAGCTCGACCTGATGGGACCGCTGATCGTTGCTCGCCTGAACGAGCGCTTGCGTCGCGGACAGGTGACTCGGCTGCGCTGCTCGGCGGCCCGCTGAGAGGCCCACTGCAACCTCAGTCGGCGACCCATGCTCGCCCCCGATGCGACCCGGCTCAGAACCCGTCGACAGCCCCTGCCCAACCCCCATGTTTTCGAGCTTTTTCCAGGGAAATCGTGCGCGCCGCCACCGCTGTCCGTCGGCCCTCCTGTGCTATCCTTCTGTATACCAACTCTTGATGCCCCGGCGCGGTCCCGCGCGCGCGGAACGGGTCGTCTCGATGTCAATCGGAGGATCGTTGACTGACGACAACGGCGCGAGCAGGCGCGCCAAAGCAAAACCGAGCTACGACGCCAGGGACATCACCGTACTCGAGGGGCTCGAAGCGGTTCGCAAGCGGCCCGGCATGTACATCGGCTCGACCGGGCCGACGGGCCTCCATCACCTCGTCTACGAGATTGTTGATAACTGTGTTGACGAGGCCCTCGCCGGGTACTGCGACGCCGTCTCGGTCGTGATCCATCCAGACAACTCGGTGACCGTGACCGACAACGGTCGCGGGATCCCAGTCGGGATCATGGAGAAGGAGCAGCGACCGGCGCTCGAGGTGATCATGACGATGCTGCACGCGGGCGGGAAGTTCGGCACAGGCGGCGGCTACAAGGTCTCGGGCGGCCTCCACGGAGTCGGCGCCTCGGTCGTCAACGCACTGTCCGAGAGCCTGACGACCGAGGTCCGGCGCGAGGGCTACGAGTGGTCGCAGTCCTACCGGCAGGGCAAGCCTGAAGGCCCGGTCGCGAAGGGAGCGCCGACCAAGGAGACGGGCACGACGGTGACCTTCCTCCCCGACGCCGAGATCTTCGAGACGCTCGAGCTTGACGCCTCCGTGCTGGAGGAGCGCCTGCGGGAGACCGCGTTCCTGACCCGTGGCCTGCGGCTGACGATCGTCGACGAGCGCAGCGGCGGCCACCGGACGGAGTTTCACTACGAGGGCGGGATCATCGACTTCGTCAAGCACCTGAACGCCAACAAGGAGCCGATCCAGCGCAAGGTGATCGACTTCTCCGGCGAGGGAGACGAGGGCGCGGTCGAGGTCGCGATGCAGTGGAACTCCTCCTACCAGGAGTCGACTTTCTCATTCGCCAACAACATCAACACGCGCGAGGGCGGCTCGCACATGAGCGGCTTCCGCTCGGCGCTCACCGGCGCGCTCAACAAGTATGCGCGCGACAAGAACGAGCTCAAGGAGAAGGACGACAACCTCACCGGCGAGGACGTGCGCGAGGGACTGACCGCGGTGATCTCGGTGAAGCTCGCCGATCCTCAGTTCGAGGGCCAGACGAAGACGAAGCTCGGCAATCCCGGGATGTCGGGGTTCGTGCAGTCGGTGGTGGGTGCCCGGCTGGCCGAGTTCCTGGAGGAGAACCCGCAGGACGCCCGCGTGATCATCCGCAAGGCGGTGTCGGCCGCGCAGGCGCGGGCGGCCGCCCGCAAGGCCCGTGACCTGACGCGCCGCAAGTCCGCGCTGGAGAACTCGACGCTCCCGGGCAAGTTGGCCGACTGCTCGGTCAAGGATCCCTCGCTCGCGGAGCTGTTCATCGTCGAGGGCGACTCCGCCGGCGGCTCGGCGGTCGACGCCCGCGATCGCAGCACCCAGGCGATCCTGCCGCTGCGAGGCAAGATCCTGAACGTCGAGAAGAGCCGCATCGACAAGGTCCTGAGCAACGCCGAGGTCCAGGCGCTGATCACCGCGATCGGCACTGGCGTGCGCGACGAGTTCGACATCGACAAGGCGCGCTACCACAAGGTGGTGCTGCTGACCGACGCGGACGTCGACGGCGCCCACATCCGGACGCTCGCGCTGACGCTCCTGTTCCGCGAGATGCAGCCGCTGATCGAGGCCGGCTACGTGTACATCGCCAAGCCACCGCTGTACCGGCTGACGCGCGGCCAGAAGCACCGCTACCTCGAGCGCGAGTCGGACCTGGAGGAGATCCTGCTTGGCGACAAGTTCGAGAAGATCGGGGTGTTCGACCGCTACAACACGCAGTTCAAGCTGACGGACGCGCGCTGGAAGCGCTTCACGCGGTCGCTGAAGCAGTACGAGGGCTGGGGCTCGGCGCTACGCGGCGCCCATGGCCACAGCGTCGTTGCGTTCCTGGAGCAGACGCGCATGCTCGACGAGAACGTCACCGACGTCGGCGGGCTGCTGAGGCTGCTGAGGCACGACGACGAGGACGCGGCCGCGTTCGCGTCGGAGCTGGTCGGCGAGTCCGACGGCGAGATCGTCGCCCGCACGGTCGAGCGCCGCACCGGCCTCGCCACCACTCACCACATCCGCCGCGCGGCGGTCGAGGCCAACGAGTACCAGCGACTGGTCGAGGTGCACGGACAGCTGGTGGAGCTGGTCGGCTCGCCCCCGTTCACCGTGCGCCTCGGCGACAACACCGTCGAGGCGCACTCGTTCTCGGAGCTGCGCGACGGCATCCTCGAGGTCGCTCAGAAGGGGATCCAGTACTACCGCTTCAAGGGTCTCGGGGAGATGGACCCCGACGAGCTGCGCGAGACGACGATGGACCCGTCGACCCGCACGCTCGTGCAGGTGACGGTTGAGGACGCCGCCTCCGCCGACCTGATCTTCTCGATGCTGATGGGCGATCAGGTCGAGCCGCGCCGCGCGTTCATCGAGGACAACGCCCGGCTCGTCAGCAACCTCGACGTCTGAGGAGGCTCGCTGGAGATGGCGACGATCGACACCATCGGCGGCGGCAACGTCGAGCCTCGTGGGCTCGAGGAGGAGATGCGCTCGGCGTATCTCGACTACGCGATGTCGGTGATCGTCGGGCGGGCGCTGCCGAGCGTCGAGGACGGGCTGAAGCCGGTGCACCGCCGGGTGCTGCACGTGATGAACGAGATGGGCCTGCGCTACGACCGCCAGCACAAGAAGTCCGCCCAAATCGTCGGCGAGGTGATGGGCAAGTACCACCCCCACGGCGACGCCGCGATCTATGACACGCTGGTGCGGCTCGCGCAGCCGTTCTCGATGCGCTACCCGCTGGTCGACGGGCACGGGAACTTCGGCAACATCGACGGCTACTCGGCAGCGGCGATGCGCTACACCGAGGCGCGCCTCTCGCGCCTGGCCGCCGAGATGCTGCGGGACATCGACGAGGACACGGTCGACTTCGTGCCGACCTATGACGGTGGCACCCAGGAGCCGGTTGTGCTGCCGGCGCGCTTCCCCAACCTACTGGTCAACGGCAGCTCCGGGATCGCCGTGGGGATGGCGACCAACATCCCGCCGCACAATTTGCGCGAGACGATCGCCGCGACGATCGCCTACGTCGACGACCCCGACATCGACGTCGACGGACTGATGAAGCACCTGAAGGGTCCGGACTTCCCGACCGCCGGGATCATCCTCGGTCGCGACGGGATCCGCGATGCATACGCCACCGGCCGTGGCCGCATCCGCCTACAGGGCAAGGCCCACATCGAGCCGGTCGGGCAGGGCAAAGAGGCGATCGTGATCACCGAGCTGCCCTACCAGGTGCGGCGCGACGGCGAGGGCGGGCTGATCCTCAAGATCAAGGAGCTTCACGAC
>JASHQV010000115.1 GCA_030038955.1 Solirubrobacteraceae bacterium | reverse complement strand
CGTGCGGTGCGCCGTTGACGGACGCGCCGGGGGCGGCGCCGGCCTTGGCCGGCGCCGCCCCCGGCGCCGCGTCGACCGCACCCGTCTCGGAGCGGCGCCTGGTGTCGGTGCTGTTTGCCGACATGGTCGGCTTCACGACACTGTCGGAGCATCGCGATCCGGAGGAGGTGCGGGAGCTGCTGTCGCGCTACTTCGATCGTTGTCGTGCGCTGATCGAGCGTTACGGCGGCACTGTCGAGAAGTTCATCGGCGACGCGGTGATGGCGGTGTGGGGGACGCCGGTCGCGCGTGAGGACGATGCCGAGCGCGCGGTGCGCGCGGCGCTGGGCCTCACGCGCGCGGTCGCGGCGCTCGCCGCCGAGGTGGAGATGCCTGAGCTGCGGGCGCGGGCGGGCGTGTTGACCGGCAACGCGGCGGTCGAGCTGGGCGCCGAGGGCGAGGGAATGGTGCTCGGCGACACGGTCAACACCGCTTCCCGGCTGCAGTCGATCGCTGAGCCCGGAACGGTGCTGGTCGACGACGCCACGCGTCGCGCCTCCGAGGCCTCGATCGCCTACGAGGATGCGGGCACCCATCAGGTCAAGGGGCGCGAGCAGCCGGTGCGGGCGTGGACGGCCTTGCGGGTCGTGGCCGGCGCCGGCGGGGCTCGGCGGACGGCCGGGCTCGAGGCGCCGTTCGTCGGCCGCGAGCGCGAGCTGGCCGCGATCGTCGACGCCGCCGAGGACAGCGCTCAGGAGGGAAAAGCGCGGCACGTGACGCTTGTCGGCGAGGCCGGGTCGGGCAAGTCGCGGCTGTTGTGGGAGTTCTTCAAGTACATCGATGGCGTCGAGCGGGTCGTCCGCTGGCACCAGGGCCGCTGCCTCTCCTACGGCGAGGGGGTCGCGTACTGGGCGCTGGCCGAGATGGTGCGCGCACGGGCGCGGATTCAGGAGGAGGAGGACGCGGCCACGGCGCGGGAGAAGCTGAGTGCGCTGGTCGCCGAGCACGTCCCCGACGAGCGCGAGCGGCGGCTGGTCGAGCCGCGGCTCGCGCATCTGCTGCGACTCGAGGCGCGTCGCGACGCCGACCGTGCCGACCTGTTCTCGGGCTGGCGGTTGTTCTTCGAGCGCTTGTCTGAGGAGAACCCGGTGGTGCTCGCGTTCGAGGACCTGCAGTGGGCCGACAGCGGGCTGTTGGAGTTCATCGACTATCTGCTGGAGTGGTCGGCCGACTACCCGATCTGCGTCCTTTGCCTCGGCCGCTCCGAGCTCGCGCAGCGGCGGCCCGGCTGGGAGGCGCTGTCGTTGCCGCCGTTGGAGCGCGCGCAGGTATCGGAGCTGCTCGAGGGGCTCGCTCCCGGTTTGCCGGGCGAGCTCGTCTCCGAGATCGCCGACCGCGCCGAGGGCATTCCCCTGTACGCGGTCGAGACGATCCGGATGTTGCAGGACCGGGGGCTGCTCGTGCAGGAGGGCTCGCGCTACCACCTGACCGGCGATGTCTCCGACCTCGACGTGCCGGAGACGCTGCATGCGCTCGTTGCCTCGCGGCTCGACGCGGTCTCGCCCGCCGAGCGAGCGCTGCTGCACGACGCCTCGGTTCTGGGGCAGTCGTTCACTGCCGCTGCCGTCGCGGCGCTGGCCGAGCAGCCCGAAGCCGAAGTGACCGCCACCCTGAACCAGCTGGTCGCCAAGCAGATCCTCGGGCGCGACGACGACCCCCGCTCGCCCGAGCGCGGCCAGTACGTGTTCCTGCAGGGGCTGCTGCGCACGGTCGCCTACGGCACCCTGTCGCACAGGGCCCGCAAGGCCAAGCACCTGGCCGCGGCACGGCACCTCGAGCAGGCTTGGCCGGGCGAGGCGCGGGACATCGTCGAGGTCGTTGCTTCCCACTACCTCGAGGCGGTTAGGGTCGAGCCTGACGCCGCCGATGTCGAGCAGCTGCGGGCGTCGGCGCGGGAGCGGCTCGTCGCGGCCGGGCGCGCCGCCGCCAGCCTCGCCCTGGGAGTCGAAGCGGACCGCTACTTCACGCAGGCTGCGGAGCTCTCGGACGACGAGCTCGAGCGCGCGGAGATGTTGGAGCAGGCCGGGCGGGCGCTGGACCGCAGTGGCGAGTCGGAAGCTGCCGAGTCACGTCTACGCCAGGCGCTCGACCTGTATCAGCAGGCGGGAAGGGCATCGGGCGGCGCGGCCGCTGTCGCGCTCGCGACGACGATCATCGGCGGCGGGAGACTCGAAGAGGCGTGCGAGCTGATCGATCGCTTCCTCGCGAGCGAGCCCGCCGACGCGGATCCGGTGCTGCGCGCCGAAGCGGTGGCTGCGCTGGCGCACTGGCACACGCTGCTCGGGCGTTCCGAGGGCTCGGAGACGATGTTCTCGGAGGCACTGTCGACGCTCGAACGCCTCCGTGCGCTCCCGGCGCTCGCCGAGGCGATGGCTCGCCGCGGGATCCACCTGCACGTCCTGTCCCGCTTCGAGGAGAGCGAGGCGCTGCTGGAGCACGCGCGCAAGCTGGCCGAGCAACAGGACGCGCCTCCGCAGGTGCTGCGCTCGATATTCAGCCTCGCGGCCCTCAGGATCGGTCGCGACGCGAACGCCGAGGCGCTGCCCGAGGTGGAGCGGGGGCTGGCGCTCGCGCGCGAGCGCGGGGACCGTGTATGGGAGCGGAACATGCTGACGGAGATCGTGCAGTGCAGGGTGTTCCTAGGGGAGTGGGACGCCGCTCTGCAGTTGATTCCGACGCTGCTCGGCGAACGTCACCGGGTCAGCACCTGGGTCGCGTCCGACGCGTCGCTTTTGGCGATCGGCCGGGGTGACGAGGGGCTGGTGGGGCGGTGCGTCGAGGAGGCTCACCGGATCGAGCACGCGGACGACCCCGAGGCGCGGTGCACGGCGGCGCTGGTCCTCGGTCGCGTCGCGCTCGACGGCGGCGCGCTGCCGGGCGCGTGGACCGCGCTCGAGCCGGTGCTGGGAATCGAGGAGGTCGCCGGCGAGCTGCGTACGGGCCTGCTCACGGTCGCGACCGAGGCGGCGCTCCAGGACCGCGACCACGGCCGCCTCGA
>JASHQV010000114.1 GCA_030038955.1 Solirubrobacteraceae bacterium | reverse complement strand
GGCCGCACATGTGCCCCCAGAAGGCTAGGCGCCGGCAGCTATTGCCGCTTGCGTCTGATTACCCACCTCCGGTCAGCCCAAACCGCTGCTTATTCGTGCGAGCGGAAGTCAACGAACGGTTGCGAGCTCCGGAGATCAGGTCTACGGATGCTCCGGGCTGTTGGTGCTGCGGCCGCGGTAGACGCGGCGGTATGCGGTCGGGCTGGTGGCGGCGTCGCGGGCGAGGTGGAGTCTCAGGTTTGCGGCGGTGCCGAGTCCAGAGCGCGACGCTACGTCCTCGATGGAGAGGTCGGTGCTCTCCAGCAGTCGTCGGGCTTCGAGCAGTCGTTGGGCGGTGAGCCATCGCAGCGGAGTGGTGCCGGTCTCGGCTACGAAACGACGGGCGAAGGAGCGTGGCGACCATCCGGCGTGCCGGGCGAGTTCGGCGATCGTGATC
The DNA here is from genome assembly GCA_030038955.1 of Solirubrobacteraceae bacterium. Taxonomy (GTDB): domain Bacteria; phylum Actinomycetota; class Thermoleophilia; order Solirubrobacterales; family Solirubrobacteraceae; genus Palsa-465. Next base: position 7,275 of record JASHQV010000114.1, on the reverse strand, counting down.
GGCTCGGCCAGACGTCTCAGCGCCCAGGCGCACGTGTCGGCCAGGCCGGCGCCAGCGGCCGGGAACGGTCGGCGCAGAAACTGCGCCTGCCCGCCGTCGCGGTGAGCAGCGACGACCATGCGCCGCGCGATCCGCGCCGCGCGCTCTGCGCCGAGGTCGCTGCGGATGATGTGCAGGCACAGATCGATGCCGGCGGCGACGCCCGCGCTGGTCATAATCTGTCCGCTGTCGATATAGAGCACGTCCGGGTCGACGTCGACCGCGGGGTATCGGCGGGCGAGTTCGTCGGCGTCCTGCCAGTGGGTGGTTGCGCGCCGGCCGTCGAGCAGTCCCGCTGCTGCGAGGGCAAACGCGCCGGTGCATACCGAGATGACACGAGCGCCGCGGGCAGCGGCGGCGCGCAGCGCGTCGATGACCGTCGACTCGGGAGGATCGCGGGGGGCGTAGCCGGGGACGATGACCATGTCTGCGGCGGCAAGCCCCTCGAGGCCGAGGCTGGCCTGGAGCGCGTATCCGGTCGTCGAGGGGACCGGTCCCGCTTCGGGCGCACACACGCTGAACGCATAGTGATCGCGTTCCTCGACGTGACCGAAGACCTGGGCGGGAATCGCGAGGTCAAACGCGACAACACGGGGCAGAGCAAGCGCGGCGACGTAAAGCATCCAACACGAGAATGGCAGGAATCTTGCGACCGGTGGTATATCTGCCTCTTGCGCTCGGCGGAGCTGACGACCAAGCTCCGGGACATGAGCTCAACACCAGCCGCATCTCATCGCATCGGAATCGTCCTGTTCGACGACGTAGAGGAGCTCGACGCCGTCGGCCCGTGGGAAGTGCTCGCCCACTGGACAGGCACCTTCGCCCAAGACGGATACACAGTCACATGCCTCTCTCCCAACGGCCAAGCGGTCACGGCCGCCAAGGGCCTAGTCATCGGCGCGCACGCCGCTCTGGAAGACACGCCGATGCTTGATGTCCTGCTCCACCCCGGCGGATTGGGAACCCGGCGGCTACTGCGCGACCCGGCGTACCTTGACTGGATCCGAGCCCAGCGCCGCTCGGTCACGCTGATGACCAGCGTGTGCACCGGCGCGCTCGTCTACGCCGCGGCCGGACTGCTGCACGACCGGCCGGCAACCACACACTGGAGCGCCGTGAACGAGCTTCGCGCCCTCGACCCGACCGTCCGGATCGCCGAACACCAACGCTGGGTCGACGACGGCGACATCGTCACCTCCGCCGGGGTCTCGGCAGGCATCGACATGGCGTTACACCTCGTTGACCGCCTCGCCGGCCGCGACCGCGCCCGCGAGGTACGCCGCGGCATCCAATACGACCCGAACCCCCCAATCTGAACGCGGACCGAGATGGGATTGCCGCTTCGTCGCCGCACGGGCGCTCTGGCTTCGAGCTGCTGGTTTTGCTTGTGGCTGGGGCCGAACCGGCAGTCTGGCGAGACGGCCGTGGTTTCGCGAGCGCAGCGGTCTGGGGTAAACCCCTGAGTCACGCGTCGAGGGGCTTTAGGTGGGTGGTGCTGCGCCGGCCGTGGGCGATCTCGCCGGTCTCGGCCTCCCGCCATGCTCTGAGCAGGAGCGCGACCCAGGCGCGGTAGGGCCGCCACCTGTCGGTGATCGATTCGATGGCGGCGTTCTCGGCGGCGTTGTAGGCGCGACGGATCGCCTCATCAAGACGGGTGTCGTGGTCGGGGAGCGCGTCTGGGTGCCCGACGCCGCGGATGAGGATGAGCTCGGCGGAGAACGGTCCGATGCCCGGGAGCTGCTGCAGGTGCTTGAGTCCGTCCTGGTAGCTCATAGCTCGCAGCCGTTGGCGGGTAAGCGAGCCGTCTTGGGCGGCCACCGCGATCGTCCGCAGCTGGTCGATCTTTCGGGCGGTGAGTCCTCGTTGGGGTGCGGTGAGCTGCGCGAGACGAGCCGGGGCGGGGAACGCTCCGTGCTCACCGAGCTCGTTGGCGAGGCGGGCTTTGATCGTGGCGGCCTGGGTCATGCGGATGCGTTGGCTGATGATCGTCCAGGCCGCGGCCTCATAAGGGGTGTAGAACAGGACCGGCCGCAGGCCGGGAAACCGTTGCTGCAGCGTCCTGACGACGCGGTCGTGCTCGCCGAGCGCGGCAAAGCCGGTCCCGTCGATGTCGAGGCAGAGCATCTGCTCGAGGTCGCGGGCTGCTCGGCGGGCCAGCTGAGCGGCCGGCCGGCCGGCGAGCTTGGCGTGGACCGTCTCCTTTTGTTGGCGCAGGGTGGCCTGCACGGTGCGCCAATCCCCGTCGACCGCCCAGGCGTAGCGCAACGCCTCCGGTGGTCGTTCGGCCTGGGTGCCGGGGAAGCCCTCGACGAACGTGGCCGCCGCGGTCAGCGAGAACGGGCCGCGGGGATGCAGGGTGATCGTCACCTACGCCCCATCATGGACCGTGATCATGTACCCGTCAGGGTCCGCGAAAGCGAAGGTACGGCCGAACGGGCCGTCAAACGGGGCGGTCACGATCGTGACTCCGTCTGCGGCGAGCTGGTCGTGCAGCGCCTGAGCGGCGTCGACCTTGACCCAGACCGCGATCCCGAGACCGGGCTGGCCGGCGTCGAGATCGGTGGCGGGCAGCCGCTCGCGAACGGCGAAGGCGATCGGCTCGGTCGCGAAGACCACAGCGCCGGGCGGTGATGCCGCCGCGCGACGCAGCCCAAGACGCCCCTCATAGAAGGCGGCGGCGGCATCGAGATCACGGACCTGCAGGGAGACGAAGTCAGGACCTGAGGGCATCAGCAACACTCCTTAGTTGTCAACATCTTGACATCTAGGATATGTCAAGATGTTGACGTGAGTCAAGTGGATCTCGACACCGCCGTCGGCTACGTGCTCAAACGCGCCACCGTCGCCCTACGAGCCGCGATGGACGCTGCCCTACGCGAGCACGACCTGACCGTTCCGCAGTACTCATGCCTGGAACAGCTCGCCCATCAGCCCGGACTCACCAACACCGACCTTGCCCGCGGCACCTTCGTCTCCCGCCAAGCGATGCACCAGCTGCTCGCCACGCTCAAGAGCCTTGACCTCGTCCAGGGCGACGGCGGCGGTCGCCACGAGCGCTTCACGCTTACCGACGACGGCACCCGCCGCCTCCACGGCGCCTCCGCGGCTGTCGCCGCCGTCCAAGAGCAGATGCTCGCCTCGTTCAACCCCGAACAACGACGACGCCTCCACGCCGAGCTCACCGCCTGCGCCGACGCGCTCAGCCAATAACGACCCGGCCCATCCCCTCGCAGACGGGATCATGACCACGGCGCACTAACGCTTCCGGATTGTCGCCGGTCCGGCACTCTCAGTGAAGCTGCTGGTTACCGCGCGCTCCGAGAGCGGCGACGCCGAAATCACAGGCTGTCGGTGTTGACGGGGATATCGGCCTGGCTGGTGGTGAGGGGGTCCCGGCCTAGGATCAGATCATCGATGGACCCTGGTGTGCTGTATCTCGAGCTGGTGCTTCGGCTGCGCAAGTTGCGGCCTGACCTGGTGCCTGACTATTTCGGGCCGGATGACCTCGGCTCGCGGGTTGCCGAGGAGCCCCGCCTTGAGGCGCGGGAGCTGCTCAGCCAGGCGGGCGCGCTGCTCGAGCACGTGGAGAGCGCCGCCCTCGAGCTAGGTCGCAGGCGTTGGCTGTCAGCCCATCTGCAAGCGATCCAGACCGTCTGCAGGTGGTTGGATGGCGAGGAGCTGAGCTACGGCGAGCTGGCGGCTGGGTGTTACGGGGTCATGCCGGTACGCGTATGTGAGGAGCGTTTTGAGCTGGCGCATCGGATGCTCGACGACGCGCTGCCAGGCTCGGGGGACCTCCGCAGCCGTTACCGGCGATGGGTCGCGTCTCAGACGGTTCCGCCCGAGCGGCTCAACGATGCCGTTGAAGCGCTGGCTGGTGAGCTGTCGGTGCGGGCGCGGGCGCGGTTCTGCCTCCCAGACGACGAGAGGGTCACGTTCGAGCTCGTCAGCGGCGAGCCGTGGCTGGCTTTCGCGGGGCCGCTCGGCGCGGGCCGCACCCTGGTCCGGATCAACCGGGACCAGCCGATCGCCGCGTTTCGACTGCTCGACATCGTCGGCCACGAAGGCTATCCAGGGCATCACTGCGAAGCGGCGTGCAAGGCAGCGGCGCTGTCCACCGGTCGTGGCTGGAGCGAGCTGTTGGCGTGGGGTTACTGCCTGCCTCAGGCGATGCTCTCCGAGGGTCTCGCTGAGCTCGCGCTTGAGGCGCTGCTTGGATCGCAGGTCGACGAGGTCGGCGCCGCCGTCCTGTGCCCGCTCGGAATCCCCTACGACGCTCCGGTCGCTGCGGCCGTCCGGCGAACGTCGGAGATGCTCGGAGCGGTACGGACGAACCTAGCGATGATGCTCGACGACGACACCATCTCGCGCCGCCAAGCATGGGATTACCTGCGGACCTGGCGTCTCGAAGATGACGAGTACGTCAACCGGGCGCTCGCGTCGCTGCTGAACCGCTTCTGGAAGCCATACGAGTCGTGCTACACCGACGGTCTCGATCTCTGCCGCCGGTTCGTGGACGGCGACCCCGCCAAGTTCCAGCGACTCCTGTCCGAGCCGCTGATCCCGCACGACCTCCTGAGCGAGACAGCGCACAGCGAAAGGTGACCGGCTGTCGCCACGGGTCGACGCCGCATCCGGCCACGCCCGCGGCGCTGGACCCCAGCCTCAAGCCCATTACCGCGTCGGGCTAGGTCAGGGCACCCTCAACGAGCGGCTCGGACACGCATACGTTGACGTGATCGCATGGCCGCATCGGGCACCGCGCCACCGTTCCGTTCCTCGTCTCAGCGAGTCGCGAACGTTCGATGTCGGCGTTCGGGTCGCGCCGGTCGCTTTGCCGCCGCCATCGGGTGTGTGTGGCGAACCACTCGTCCGGTGCCGGTCGAGACTCATGACTGAGGTGTCGCCGGAGCAGTCGCGTTCCGACTGCCTCCCGGCAGGCGATAGCGATTGTCGGCGACACGCAGGTTCCGCGCGTTGGGAAGCCGGCATGGGCTCGACGTGATCCGCTTGAGCTGACGGACGCACCCGCGCTAGCGTTGTGCCGAGGGGAGCCCCATGGCCGACGACACCCAACATGTGCTTGACGGCTCGACCGCAGATGGAGAAGCCCGCGTGCCGCTGTTAGCCGGGCGTACGCGCACGATCCGGGAGCTCGGCTACGACGAGCACTGGCTATAGGACTGGCTGGCCGCCGATCCGTCGCGGCTCGGCCTCGGCGACGTCACGATCATCGATCAGGAGCAGACGCAGACAAGCGGTGGTCTACTGGATCTGCTGGCGCTGGACCCGGGCAGCGACACCTACTACTCGGTTGAAGTCCAACTGGGTGGGATTGACGGCTCGCACAGCTTCAGAGTGTTCGACTACTGGGCTCGTAATCGCGACCGGTTTCCGGGGAAGACGCACGTCGCCGTGCTGATGGCCGAGAACGCCAGCGGGCGCTTCCGCAGAGCACTCGAGGCGTTGGCGGAGACCGTGCCGCTCATCTTGATCGAATTGCGCTGTTGGCACGGCGAGGCAGAGGCCGTCCTGATCCCCGAGATCGTGGTTGCAAACCAGAGCCTCGACCTCAGCGAGACGCCGGCCGCCGCCTCGGCCGCGGAGCGCACCGAAGCCGACTGGTGCCAGCAAGCCAGCGACGAGGCGTGGGCTTTCAAGGACGCGTTCGTGCAGTGGGTGGAACAGAATCTCGGGCCGGTGCGAGTCGACTACAAGCCGAAGTCGTACGTCGGTCTGCGCGTGGGTCGCCGCGTCTGGGCGCCGCTGTGGTTACGACAAGACGGCGCCACCATCTACCTGCCCGACCCGGACGGATCGCGCAGTGACGAGCCCTCGCTTGCATTCGAGAGTTTCGAGCCGCGGCTGTCAGCCGCGGGTATCACGGCGGCGTGGGTTCCCAACTACAACGCCATGGCGAACCCTGTCTCGCTGCGGCTACGCCGAGTCGACCTCGAGTTGCCGATCGTGCAGCAGGTCTTGCGCGCCTCTTACGAGATCCTCCAAGCCGGTGCTCGGCCCTGGTCACAACGCAACGCTGCGACTGCGACCGACGAGTCTGTCGCCGGCGGGGCGGTCACCAGCGCGCCTGCGGCCACATTCCCGACCAGGCGCTAACCGGCGCGCAGCAGCGCGCGTCATTGACGGTCTGCACCGGATGACTCCGAAGGCATGGGCAGACGTCCAAGCGGCTACCGCGGTTGGCGCTGTGCGGCTACGGGACGCGGCGAGCTGTGCTCCGTCGCCGTCGCGATCGTGGCTCCGAGGCGCACCCATGCATCGAAGCGATCCTCGCGGAGGTTGGTCCTCTTGTAGTGGGTGAGAAGCTCCTAACGGGCAGAACTTGAAAGCCGACCTCTTCCAGATGGGAGCGTATTTGTGTCCCGATTCGCGCAACAGACGAGGCTGATCTCGACGAAAGGCAGCGCCGACAAGCTCGTGGCTAAGTTCATCGAGGCAGCGGAGCTTCAGTCGGAGAACGCGTCATGCGAACTGATGCTGGTCGCTCAGTCCGGGTCCGACGACGATGTGGTCTACGTCACCGAGATCTGGTCTAGCGAGTCCGCGTGGAAAGAGGCGCGTCATAGCAAGGCCGTCACCGCATGGGCAAAGGACATACCAAAGCTCGTAGCGGAGTGGCCGGCAAGCACACGCCTGACACGGATCGGCGGTAAGGGAATCGGGTGACCCGGCCCATTGACGTTGCCGTCCCTCGCAGGCCCGGCGCTGCAAGGCTCCGGATCGTCGCCAATCCGATCGTCGACCGACCGCCGCGCCGGAGCACGATTGCAATCGCTGAGATCGCAGCTTGCGATCAAAGCCGGTGGAGAGTCCGCGACGTTTGGCATCCTCGTAGAGGACGATGTGGAACGCTGGGCGATGGCGCTACGCGCGCGATCGACGGGACCTATGCCGTTCAGGACCCAACAAGCTCCCGCACGACGCTCAGACGGCCATCACGCACTGTGAGTATGGTCATTCCGCGGACGACCGGTCTGCCGGGCGGGCCAAAGCGCCACGGTTGTGCGGCGGTGTCAGGGCCAACGTACTCACGGCCGTCCTCCTCCAACACGAAGTCCGCTGGAGCATCGTCGAGAATCTTCTGGGCGCGGTCGTTGAGCGCCTGCCGTCCCACAACCTCGCCGGCTGGATCGATGAACCTAACATCCTCGACATACGTCCGCTCAATGGCTGCCTGGCGCCGCTCCGAGTCCCGCTCGGCGAAGACCTCGTACA